>JAQVEI010000211.1 GCA_028697695.1 Lentimicrobiaceae bacterium | reverse complement strand
CATTCATCATTTCAACCAGATGTTTGGCAATGGCAAGCCCAAGACCCGTTCCGCCATAACGCCGTGTTGTTGATGCATCTGCCTGAGTAAAAGGATTGAAGAGTATGTCTATCTTTTCCTTTGCAATCCCGATACCGCTGTCGCGTACGGAAAATTCCAATTCCTGATAGCCATCTTCATCTTTTACTTTTTCAATGGAAATAAAGACTTCTCCCTCCTCGGTAAACTTTATCGCATTGTTAATCAAATTAATAAGTATCTGACGCAGGCGGGTTATATCTCCAATCAGGAAAGGGGAAACATCGGGCTGAATAAGATACAGCAAGTCAATTCCCCGTTCAATGGCTTTCTGGGCAAAAAGGTCAAGAGCATCTTCTATGCAGTTACGCAATTCAAAAGGCGCTTCTTCAAGGTTCATTTTTCCGGATTCTATTTTCGAGAAATCCAGTATGTCGTTGATGATGGTCATCAGGTTATCGGCGCTCACTCTGAGGGTTTCAACGTAATTTTTTTGCTCAACCGTGAGGTTGGTGTCCAGTAGCAAACTGGTCATGCCAATCACTCCATTCATTGGAGTGCGTATCTCGTGGCTCATCATAGCCAAAAAGTCGGATTTCATGCGGTTTTCACGTTCTGCCTCCTCCTTGGCACTAACCAATTCCTGCTCCTGCTGTTTTAAATATCCCAGGTGCGCCAATTCTTCTTTAAGTCTTTGATTTTCTTTTAAAGTTTGCTGCAGATTGGCAGAATCGTTTGCTGACATGCTATAATCTTCCATAGAAAAAGATAAAAATGTTTTACAATAGCCTAAGCATAACCGGCTGACCGAATATGAAACTACTAAAATAGTAATATTTTAGTAGCAATCGTACCGGGTAACATGAGTTTTTTAAAAAAAATCATGTTTTTACCTGTTTATGCCATTTTTTGCCAATTGTAATACGTTGATTAGCAAATAATTTTTTTTGTAATCTATAAGTATCAGAAGATTTTTAGTTTCCGGGTATTTTTGTCAAAAGATACTTTCCGGTATAGGATTTTTCTATTTTAACGAGATCTTCGGGTAAGCCCTCGAATACCAGATAACCTCCCTCATCTCCTCCTTCAGGACCCAAATCGATTATCCAGTCTGCATTTTTGATAACATCCAGATTGTGTTCAATAACAATTACACTGTGGCCATTGGCGATAAGTGCACTGAAAGAGTCAAGCAGTTTGTTTATATCGTGAAAATGCAATCCTGTGGTGGGCTCATCAAAAATAAACAAAGTTGGTTTGTCGGAGGCACCTTTGGTGAGAAAACTTGATAGTTTGATTCTTTGAGCTTCTCCACCGCTGAGCGTGTCAGACGATTGTCCCATTCGTAAATATCCCAGGCCGGTATCAGCAAGCGGTTTAAGCTTTTGTATGATGCGGTTTTCCAGCGTAGATGAAGCCTGTTTGTTTTCGCTAAAAAAAGCAATGGCCTGATTGATGGTCATTTCAAGTATGTCGGCAATATTTTTCCCCTTGTACGTAACTTCCAGTACTTCCTCTTTGTAGCGTTTACCTTTGCAGCTTTCACAGGTCAGATGAATGTCTGCCATAAACTGCATGCCAATTTGTACTACACCTTCACCTTCACACTCTTCGCAGCGTCCGCCTTCCACGTTGAATGAGAAGAAGCCGGGTTTATAGCCCCGCGTGTGCGCCAGCGGAACATCTGCAAACAAAGCCCTAATCTCGTCAAATGCTTTTACATAGGTGGCAGGGTTTGAACGTGAAGATCGGCCGATGGGATTTTGGTCCACCATTTCCACATCGGTTATTTTCATGTAGTCCCCACCCAGCCTGTCGAACTGTCCGGTTTTCTCACCAAATCCGCCATGTATTTTTTTTAGGGCCGGATACAGTATCCGTTTTATCAGCGAAGTTTTGCCCGAGCCGCTCACTCCGGTAACTGCAGTGAGGACATTGAGGGGAAATTTAACATCAAAGCCTTTTAGATTATTTTCACGAGCGCCTTTAATTTCTATATAATCGCGCCATTTGCGGCGATTAGCCGGAACAGGAATGGTGAGCCGTTGGGTGAGGTATAAGGCAGTTAAACTGTTATTGTCGTGTATCAATCCTTCAAATGGCCCTTCATACATCACCGCTCCACCATTTTCGCCTGCTTCCGGTCCAATATCAATCAAATGATCGGCAGCCTGCATAATTTCTTCATCATGCTCCACGATAATCACTGAATTGCCCAGCATTTTCAATTGCTGAAGTACTTTTATCAATCTTTGGGTGTCGCGTGGATGCAGGCCTATGCTGGGCTCATCAAGAATGTACATGCTTCCTACCAGGCTACTGCCAAGTGAGGTAGCCAGGTTGATACGCTGTGATTCGCCTCCCGAAAGGGAGGAAGATAACCGGTTTAAGGTAAGGTAACCCAGACCTACCTCACACAAAAATTTCAAACGATTGGTAATCTCAATCAGTAAACGTTTTGAGATGGCATAATCCTGTGGATTCAAATTTAGGTTGGCAAAAAAATGATGCGCCTGGGTAACAGGCATCAACACGAGGTCTGTTATGTTTTTGCCTTCAATTTTTACGTAGCCTGCATCGCTTCTCAAGCGCGTACCGCTGCACTCAGGACATAAGGTTTTTCCCCGATAACGACTCAATAAAACACGGTATTGAATTTTATAGGTTTGTTCTTCAACAAATTTAAAGAATTCATTCAGGCCTCCAAAATACCGGTTGCCTTTCCACACCAGGGCGCGTTGCTCAGCAGTGAGTTCGTACCAGGGTTTATGTACCGGAAAATCAAATTTGTAAGCATTCTTTACGAGTACATCTTTCCATTCGCTAAGTTTTTCACCTTTCCAGCAGGCAATTGCATCATCATAAATAGACAGGCTCTTGTTTGGAATGACCAAATCCTCATCAATGCCAATAATATTTCCGTATCCTTCGCAAGTTTTGCATGCTCCGTATGGGTTGTTAAAGCTAAACAGGTTTACCGAGGGTTCTTCAAAGAGAATGCCATCAGCCTCAAACTGGTTGGAGAAAACTTCTGTTTTTATGTCGCCTTCGGGTGTTGAATAACGGCAGTAACATTCTCCTTCGCCCTCATAAAAAGCTGTTTGTACTGAATCAGCTACCCTTTGTTTTAAATCTTCATCATCCTTACGGATGGTGATGCGGTCTACGAGCAGCTTTATGTCGTTCGAAAACGCGGGCTTTTCGTCGAGGTAGTCCTGAATACGGATAATTTGATCTGCTTTAAGCACACGGCTAAAGCCTTGCTGCAGCATAATGGTGAGCTGGTCTTCGAGGCTGCGATCGTGCTTCAGCAATATATCGCTCAGCACATAAACCTGAGTATCGGAAGGCAGGTTGAGGATAAAATCCGTTACATCGGTAACGCTATCTCTTTTAACCAATTTACCCGACACCGGTGAGTAGGTTTTACCAACGCGTGCATACAAAAGTTTTATGTATTCGTAAATTTCGGTAGAAGTACCCACCGTAGATCGTGGATTGCGGGTGTAAACCCTTTGTTCGATGGCAATAGCCGGAGCTATTCCTTTTATGGAATCTACTTCCGGTTTACTCATGCGCCCCAGAAACTGTCTGGCATAGGCACTGAGGCTCTCAACATATCTGCGTTGACCTTCGGCATATAAAGTATCAAAAGCCAGAGACGATTTACCTGATCCTGATAGGCCAGTGATGACAACAAACTTATTGCGTGGTATTCCAAGTGATATGTTTTTGAGGTTGTGAACTCTGGCACCTTTAATCAGAATGAGTGAATCAGAATTAGTGGTAGTATGAGGGGGTGTGATCATTTCTTTTTTCATGAGGCGCAAAATTAAAAATAATTCATGCTAAGCTTGCATTAGTTATCAGAATTAATGTATATTTGTGGCGTGCAATATCCTTAAAAGGAAAATTCAGACTGTTCAAATTCATCAATCACTAAAACGAAAGATTATCGGATAAACCTCTACGCTACTATTTTAACCAACAGCAAAGGAGGAGCTATGAATGCCCAATCCATTAGCGATCAAGTGCTAATTAACAGGTATTTATCCGGTAATGAGGCTTGTCTCGAACAGTTAATTACCAGACATAAAACCAAAGTATTTTCTTACATCTTCATGGTTGTTAAAAATAAACAACATGCTGATGATATTTTTCAGGATACCTTTATTAAGGTCATAAACACACTGAAATCAGGAGCATACAAAGAAGAAGGAAAGTTTATTCAATGGGTGATGCGCATTGCGCACAATCTTGTAATTGACCACTTTCGTAAGGTAAAACGCCTGCCTGTGGTTGAGAATACACACGATGACTACAATCTTATGGACAACATCCATGTCTATGATGAATCAGTGGAGGATAGAATTATTACTGAACAAATTCACAGGGATGTAAGGGCTTTAATTGACCATTTGCCTGCCGAACAACGCAATGTATTGCTGATGCGTCATTATGCTGACATGAGTTTCAAGGACATTGCAGAGCAAACAGATGTTAGTATAAACACCGCTCTCGGCCGGATGCGCTATGCCCTGATAAACTTGCGGAAACTCATAGAGAAAAAAGAGATTACGCTCTCTGTCTGATATTGATGGCTTATTGCTTTGCCTGCCTCTCTCCCCGGGAAGGCAGGCTGTTTTTTGTTGGCCAGAAAGTTGATTGTTGTATAAATTTATTTTTATAATTTCATACTAAAGTTATTGTTGACTGCGTTATCTGATAAACACACAATTAACGCAATCAGCCTATGGCACAAAACTTTACTCCAAAACATTTTCAACAACATCCGAAAGCCAGTAGCGAAAGTGAGCTATCTCTTAAAATGAAACAAAATTTATCACCCAGTTCTGCTACGATCCGTAATTTGTTGAATTATTCAAAGGCTTTGGTTATCGTACCGGATAGTATTTCAACGAAATACAGTTTTATACTGTTAAATTAATCCTGTTTTTATGTTGGTTAATCAAAAATCGCTCCCGGATATGTGGAGCGATTTTTTGTTAGTGTGCCGTGCATGGTAATTAACTTGGTGGTGAAAGTCCACTATGGGGGTTTGTAATCGCCAACCATTAGCTGAGGGCAAGGGTGTCCATCGCGAGGTGGAACCCCGAAGGGCTCATCGAAGAT
>JAQVEI010000210.1 GCA_028697695.1 Lentimicrobiaceae bacterium | reverse complement strand
TTTTGTCAACAACCCTTTGTCAAATTTTGATACCATAAAGTTCGAAGTGTATATCCGGGATCGCGACTTAAACAACAGCAATGTAATTTCCACCCCACCCATAGTGATAAAAAAACGATAATCAGGCAGCAGTTGTTTATGAAAAAGCGTAGCTACAGTATATTTTTCTGGATAAAGGCTTTGCTGCTTACGCTGGGCAGCTTTTTTTTGATTTTATGCATATTGGCATTTACCACAGTACCTTTTTGGGCCTATTACCGCTTATCGGGAGCTTTTGACACCCGCCATGCGACTGAGGCCATTGTTTTACTTAGCGGAGCCGGCATACCCAGCGAGAGTGGTTTAATGCGTACCTATTATACCGCAGAACTGGCGGCGCTTAATCCTACGGCCAGGGTAGTGGTGGCTGTACCCGGTAAATTGTCGGAAAAGGACAGCGATCCGAATAGGGTGTTGCGTGAGCTGCAGCTTAGGGGCGTGGATTCATCAAGGATAATTTATGCCAATACCGGTAGAAATACCCGCACTCAGGCACTTGAGGTTGCCAGTTTGTTGCAGGGCACTGCTGTTGCTGATGATATTACCCTGGTTACCTCTCCCGAACACATAAAGCGTGCAGTGCTTAGCTTTAAAAAATGCGGGTTTAAACAAGTGCATGGGATGGCTGCATTTGAAAGTTCTCTAAGTACGGATTTGCGGTTCGACGATAAGCCGGAGAAGGGCAAACAACTGCTTCCTCCCATCGGCCGGCAACTGCATCTCAGGTATCAATTTTGGAATCACCTTAAACTGGAGATTATAGTAATCAGAGAGTATTTTGCCTTAACCTATTATCGCCTCAGAGGGTGGATTTAATCAGCTTTGCCGGCGCATCAGGTATTGGCTGAGGGCAACCAAAAAAAACAGCACCATTCCCATTACCGATATCCGGGCAATATAATCGCCATATTTAACATAAAAAGTTAAATGCTCGTTGGCGTTGAGTTTTTGCCGAATGGCAGCCGGCACCCAGTAAGCGGTAGACTGCATCAGGTCGCCCCGCTGATTAACGAAGCAGGAAGTACCGGTATTGGCTGAACGGGCAATGCTCCGGCGGGTTTCAATGGCCCTGACAGATGCATAGGCCGCATGCTGCCTGTGCCCGGGCGTATCACCCCACCAGCCATCGTTGGTGATGATGAATATCAGATTAGCTCCATTTCTTACAAATTCGGCTACATATTCGCCAAACACTGATTCGTAACAAATTATGGGTGCAACCTCAAGGGTATCGTTTACAAAAAGTGGCCTGCGGTGGCTATCCATTCCCAATTGTCCCACGGTTCCGCCCAAATCAATTGCCAGGTCGCCCAAGGGCGCCAACAGCCACGGAAAAGGCATCAATTCAACACCGGGAGTAAGTTTGGATTTGTGATGGAGTTGCAAATCAGCATTATTCCTGATGAGGAAAGCGGTATTGTAAGCGTCATAATAGCCATCGCTGTTGCGGAATTTGCGGGCAGTTTCAGGAGCTTCCTCACCCGGGAAATATTCGCGGTATGTAGAATAACCTACAACAAGTGAAACATCCGGGAAATCAGTCAACAACCCATTGCGAAACATATTGATGGTAGCCTGGTTCTCCAGGTCGTTTTCCCAAATCATCATCCCCGACGACCAATCGGGCTGAACCATAGATTCAGGAAAAACAATGAAATCCGTAGATTGATCAGCAACGGTTCGGGCCAGGGCTGAAGCCTCTTCTATTATTTGGTTTGCAGGTAGCTCGAATTGTTCCTCATAGGGGTCAACATTTGGCTGAACTACAACTACATCGACCGGTGAAACTTTTTCGGTATAGGTAACATAGCGCAACAATGACAAGAATATAGGGAGAATAATCAAAATCAGCAGGACGCCAATAGAAGTTTTGCGCACAGGCTTATGTTGAATCCACCGCAAATCAACAAGCTTGAATATTATTATGTTGATGGTTAATATCCACAAGCTACCACCAAATATGCCGGTAAATTCGTACCATTGAATCAACGATGGCCATGATGCAAAGCCGTTGCCCAGAGTCAGCCACGGCCAGTTTAAGTCCCAGTTATGGGTAAGGTATTCATAAGATATCCAAATAAACACCAGACTTAAATAACCCTGAGAAGGAAATTTAATGGCCCGTCTTACCATATGAAACAGCCACCAACTCAAACTCATGAGTGTGGAATTAATCAGTATAGCCATTACCGCTCCAAAAAAAGTTGAGTTATATATCCACCAGGTAGTTAAAATGTTCCAGACCATAAAGGCGGGAAACACTTTAATGAATAGGCCAAAGGAATGATTATTTGAGCGTTGTTTCAGGTGTTCATTTTCAACCAACAGCAGGGGAACCAGTGCAAACAACAATATAAGGGGAATTCCGCATGCGGGCCAGGCTGCCGAAAGCAATAAACCGCTTAACAGCGGCATCCATTTCAAAGCTTTACTCATAGCTATATTTTTCAGCGCAAAGTTAAAGAAGAATTTTTATCCATCAGGGAATATGTACCAAACATGGGGTTGTCTTACATGTATAACCGGATTTATATAACTATTTGTTCCATTTTATGAGGAAAATACAAATTGAATTGATAATTTTGCACCCGCACTTACGCTGCAAGTAACGCATTATCAATTGTTTTTATTCATCATCAGATAACCCCTAAAAAAATGAGCATTACCAAACTTGATCAGTTGTTCGAAGTTCTCAAATCGAAATCAAAAAAACGGCTGGTGGCCGCCTATGCTAACGATGCACATACCATTGAAGCTGTTGCTAATGCAGTAAACCAGGGCATAGTTGAGGCAATATTGGTAGGCGATGAAACCATTATGCGTAAGGTATGCAAGGATCATGGTTTCGATGAAACAAAATTTACCATGGTTCACGAGCCCAATGAGAATAAGGCAGCTTTTACGGCTGTAAAATTAATCAATGACGGTGAGGGTGATTTGCTGATGAAGGGGCTGATAAGTACTGATAAGTACATGAGAGCCATACTGAATAAAGAAACCGGACTTATGAATCCGGGAGCAGTGCTTAGCCATGTTACGGTGATGGAAAGCCCCAATTACCATAAACTGATGGTTGTTGGAGATGTAGCCATTATTCCATTGCCTGATTTTAAACAAAAAACTGCCATCCTTAATTATTTGATAAGTACGGCCAAAGGCCTGGGTATTGAAAAGCCAAAGGTTGCCGTTATTTCTGCTTCGGAACAGGTGCTGGCAGGATTGCCATCCTGTGTAGATGCTGCGCTGCTTTCGAAAATGGCTGATCGCGGACAGATAAAAGATGCTTTTGTTGATGGGCCATTGGCACTGGATGCAGCCATTGATCCCGAGTCTGCCGCCATTAAAAAGCTTGCAGGCCCTGTTGCCGGTGACGCGGATTGCCTGTTGTTTCCAAACATTGAAAGTGGCAATATTTTTTATAAAACCAACACCAAGCTTGCCGGTGCTGAATTGGGCGCTTTTGTAGCAGGTGCGCGGGTTCCCTGTGTACTCTCTTCACGTGGCGACAGTGCTCTCACTAAACTATACAGCATTGCCCTGGCAGCATTGCTTGCAAAATAATCTGCTCATTTAAGATTACCATTCATGGAAGACTTTCGTATCCTGGCCATAAATCCGGGTTCAACCTCAACTAAAATTGCCGTTTTTCAGGGAAATAATCCTGTTTTCGTACGTACCATCACACATTCGGCAGAAGAACTATCAAAATATGATAAAGTTACCGATCAGTATGCGTTCCGCAAAGAGATCATCTATAAGCAACTGGAAGAAGCCGGTGTGGAATTGGAAAACATTCGTGCGGTAGTCGGCCGGGGCGGTCTTACCAAACCCATTCCATCGGGTGTTTATGAGGTAAATGAAGCCATGAAAAACGATATGGCCAATAGCCCTATGGGTGAGCATGCCAGCAATTTGGGTGGATTTATAGCCGATGACATTGCCAGGAGTTTACCCAATGCCCGCGCATTTATTGCCGACCCGGTAGTGGTAGATGAGCTTTCGGAACTTGCGCGCGTTTCAGGACATCCTGAATTTTCGCGCAAATCCATCTTCCATGCGTTAAATCAAAAAGCCATAGCCCGGCAACACGCCAGGTCTATCATGCGAAAATACGAAGATCTCAATCTGATAGTGGTTCACCTGGGTGGAGGAATTAGTGTGGGTGCACATCAGAAAGGACTGGTTGTTGACGTGAATCAGGCCCTGGATGGAGAGGGGCCTTTTTCTCCGGAACGTAGCGGAACCCTGCCCTCAGCCGACCTGGTAAGACTTTCCTATAGTGGAAAATTCACTCAGAAAGAGCTGCTGCAAATGGTGAAGGGTAAAGGAGGAATGACAGCTTTTCTGGGCACCAATAATGCATATGAAGTTGAAAAGCGCGCACAGGCCGGCGATGATTATGCTAAATTTATTTTTGAAGCCATGGCCTATCAGGTAGCAAAAACCATCGGTGCCATGAGTACAGTACTGAAAGGTGAGGTAGATGGCATATTGATTACCGGCGGCATAGCTCATAGCAAATGGTTTGTGAACCAGGTTATCGAACGCGTGTATAAGATAGCTCCTGTGCATGTTTATCCGGGCGAGGACGAGATGCGCGCCCTGGCCATGAACGGATTGATGGTGCTTAAAGGTGAAGTGGAAGTCAAGGAATATTGATGTTATCCGGCCTCACGCAATAACTTTAAGCTTTGAATTCCTAAAAATGGCTGTTGAGCACAGAGGCCTGATTTATTAATTCCAGCACCATTGCTATCAATATTATAATGTTTAACTGTTACAGCTTTCCTTAACAGACGGGTTTGTTATATGTTGTAGTTCATCTGAGCGGACATCATCCAGCAAGAGTTAAAAATTATATACAGAAGTTAAAATACCAAATGCTGCTGCACATTTTTCATAGTTTCATGTTGTATAAGTTTGTGGGTAGATATTTATACCATTTCCGGAAGTCAGTATCAAACACTTAACATTCAACATGCCTGTGTGCAACGCAACAATGGTACAGCCTAAAATATACTTCGCTCCTTTTCAGGGCATTACCACCCAAATATTCAGAGAATGCTATGCACGGTATTTTGAAGGAACGGATAAGCTCTTTACGCCCTATTTTTCCAACTTTG
>JAQVEI010000209.1 GCA_028697695.1 Lentimicrobiaceae bacterium | reverse complement strand
GCAACCCTCTGCTTTGCGCGATGCCATAGAAAACGACCTGCAAGCCGGCTTTCAGCCGCTTTGCGTCATTGCAACCATTGGCACTACCGGTTCAACCGCTGTGGACCCTGTACGGGAAATCGGGGAGATTTGCCAGAAACACAACATTTGGTTTCATGTGGACGCAGCTTATGCAGGCACTGCACTGTTGCTGCCTGAAATGCGCCACTTTGCCGGTGGCCTCGAACTTGCCGACAGCTACGTGTTCAACCCCCACAAGTGGATGTTTACCAATTTCGACTGCTCCGCTTATTTTGTGCGCGATCCCGAAATGCTTATCCGCACCTTTGAAATACTGCCCGAATACCTGAAAACCACAACCCGTGGTAACGTCAACGATTACCGCGACTGGGGAGTGGCCTTAGGCAGACGCTTCAGGGCGCTTAAATTGTGGTTTGTAATCCGGAGTTTTGGCATAGATGGCATCCGCCAAAAGGTTCGCCTTCACCTGCAACTGGCACAATGGCTGGCCAACGAAATCAATCAGCATAATGACTTTGAGCTGCTGGCACCCGTGCATTTCAGCCTGGTGTGTTTCCGCTATCTCCCGCCTTCAATTAAAGATGAATCACAAATCAATGAAGTAAATGAACAACTGCTCCACAGTTTAAATTCAAGTGGTAAGTTGTACATGACGCATACCAAACTCCATGGTAAATACACCCTGCGCATGGTCGTGGCGCAAACCAATGTTGAAAAACACCATGTGCAAAATGCCTGGAAACTTATACGTGAAACTGCTGCCAGGATGCAATATTAAGCCAGGAATTTCTCAACGAACCAGAGGTTTAAATGCTGTTAAGGGCCACTTTTAAAAATCGTCTATCTGTTTATACATATGGTGGCGGTCAGCTTAAGACAACAGTTTTCATTGAAAATAAAGTTTCTGAAAAGAAACTGAGTTTATAATTACTCTGACAGTTGAAATTGCAATGTCCTTAGTTGGAGCAATGCCTTTCTTGCTTTGGAAAATTCAAAACTTTACGACTTGGTAAGTAAAATTTTAAATGTTGTAGTTAGGATAGCTCTCGCGGGAAGAAAGGCAACCATATTCTATACTATAAGCTTTAATTGTAATCTGAATTAAGTGTAGAGAGCGGGGGTTCGAGTCCACCACTTCCCAACTTAATAAAATAGCAAACACCTCTCAACACCCTAAATCTGTATTCAAATTACATTTTATACGTAAAAAATCTGTTTTTCACTTTTTTTATATGTAAATTTGCAGTCAACTTACAAAATAAAGGCAAAAAATGATTATCAACTTTAGTGTTCAAAATTTTGGTTCAATAAAAGACAAACAAACTCTTTCATTTGAGGCAGAAAAATCAAAACATCTTGAAGACGCTTATATCGTGAATTTTGGTGGACATAGAATTTTAAAGCTTGCCTTGATTTATGGCGCAAACGCATCTGGAAAAACAACAATTTTGAAAGCTCTTGATTTTTTAAGAGACATCGTTCTTGAACCAGAGCGAAAAAAAACTAATGAATTAGACTTTAATCCTTTTTTGTTTGACCCAAAAACACCCAAACAGAACTCAATTATTTCTATTGAGTTTTTTCATAATGACATTAAATACTTTTACGAAGTAGAATTTTTTAAGAAAGCCATTGTCTCTGAGGAGTTATATTTTCACAATCCTAATAAAGCTAATGTTTTTAAAAGGAAAACTAATTTATCAAATCAATTTACTGAAATCTCATTTGGAAGTAAAATTTCGACAGACAAGGTTTTTGAAAAAACACTTGAAGCTAACACGCTTTGGAACAATACTGTTCTTGGTGGATATTTAAAAACCAATATTGATCTCAGAGAATTACAAGAAGTTGTGGATTGGTTTAAAAATTATCTAAGCCCATTGGTTTATACGAGAACAGAATTAGAAGGGTTTGTAACTTCAAGGATCGATAATAATCAAATTTCTAAATCTGATGTTGTTACAATATTGAAGAAAGCGGACTTCAATATCTCTGACATTATAATTCAGGAAGAAGAAAAAGATATTCCTGATGATTTTATTGAATTTTTGAAAAAGCAGGTAAAAGCCCCAAGTGAACAAATTAAAGAATTAGAAGAGAAAGGTAAGTTAACGGCTGTAAACATTGAATTTGAACATACAGTAAATAACACTAAATACACCTTGCCTTTAGAATTTGAATCGCAAGGAACAAGGCGTTACTATGGATTTGCTGGTTTATTAGCTTTGTTAATCAAAAATTCAACAGCATTTCCAATTGATGAGTTAGAAGCTTCATTACACCCTGATTTATATTTGCATTTTATTCTTTCTTTTCTTTTGAATTCTAAAAATTCTCAAATCATTGCAACCACTCACAACCGAGAAATTTTAGATAATAAAGATATCTTTAGAAATGATGCAATATGGTTTACAGACAAACAAGAAAGTTGTTCAACAGAGCTTTATTCATTGACTGATTTTGATAGCTCGGTTGTAAGAAATACCACAAATATTTTAAACGCTTACAAAAGCGGTAAATTGAGTGGAACACCTAATTTGGGCGACACTTTCATTGATTTAAGTCTATGAGAAAGCTCAGGAGGATTATCTACAAAACAAATCCTTCTTTCGCTTTTGTAGTGGACGGCGAAACAGAAGTTTGGTATTTGCAAATGCTAAAGAGAAACGAACGGAATCTTCGTGTTAGTATAAAACCCGAAATCCCAAATAAAAAAAGCGTAGAAGAACAGTATAATTTAGTTTGTGATTTATCGGGCAAAGAATTTACAAAAATTTTTTGGATAATTGACCTTGATACCGTTATCAAAGAAGATAATCAAGCACCTAAAGGCAAAAAATCACAACTTAAAACATTTGAAGAATACAGAACCGACCTCATTACGAACTACCCGAACGTTGTTGTTATTGTAAATAATCCTTGCATTGAGTTTTGGTTTCTACTCCATTTTGAAAAAACCTCAAAATACTACGACACCTGTTCAAGTGCAGAAACACAACTAAAAAAACACTTGAAGAATTACGAAAAGACACAAAAATTCTTTACAAAACAAAATGATGACATTTATTTGAAATTAAAAACAAAATTAAAAGCAGCTATAGATAATTCTCTTGCTCTTGGAAATTTTGACTATGAAAACCCTAAGAAAGCAATGTGCGAAATGGATTTGTTATTTAAGTCAGACGAACTGAAAAAGCTCTTTGAATGAAAAGCCGAACCGCCAACATCACCCATACTCAAGCATGGGTTTCGTGCTTTTTAGGACAGGAAAGTGGTAAATTTAAAGTTCAGTTCTTCGTAGGAAGTTTAGTGGTAAAATGCCCTGCCTGCATATAACGGCAAACTGTTTTGAGCGAAAAAATGTTTAAACTTGCACTAAAAATAACTCAATGAAAGAACACTGGGACGAGCGATATTCCGCTGAATCATATATGTACGGCACCCACCCGAATGCCTGGTTTGCTGCCAAATTAGAGGGATTAACGCCCGGCAGATTGCTTTTACCTGCCGATGGTGAAGGACGCAACGCCGTATATGCTGCTCAGAAAAAATGGGATGTCACCGCCTTTGACCAAAGCGTGGAAGGCCGGAAAAAAGCTTTGAAACTGGCTGCCGGCAGATCAGTTAATATCGTGTACAACATACACGACCTGACTGAATTTGCCGGAGAAAAAGACCATTTTGATGCCATTGCCCTGATTTTCGTTCACATGCCGGATGACATCAGACAAAAGGTACATCACAAACTAATGGAAAGCCTTAAACCGGGCGGTCATCTTATCCTGGAAGCCTTCACCAAAGCACAACTGCATAAGAATACCGGCGGCCCGCGACAAGAGCACCTGCTTTATGAGTGTGAACAAATTAAACAGGATTTCAATGCTCTGGAATTGATTGAACGCTCTGAACTTACGGTACACCTGGACGAAGGCCCGCTACACAGTGGTGAAGCCAGCGTCATTAGGTTGTTTGCCCGAAAAATATAAAGCAGATGGTAACGGCACAAAATAAAGTTCCGGCCATTCACATTATCTGTTTCGTTAGTATTGATTAATTTTGGGCATATTTTACAATAATGTTACAATCACCTCAAACAACCAGAAAGCCGGCTTTACCCATGAGGAAATCAGCATTAGCCACCGTCTTCCTGCTTGCCCTCACCTGCCATGCTTTCGCCTTAGGTGGCGGAAAGCAGCAGCGCCTTCAAAAGAAAGCAGCCCGCATTCACAACAGTTGCTTTACCATTGATTCACACAACGATACGCCCATGTGGTTCATGGATTCGACATACAATTTTGGAGAAAATAATGCAAACCGGCGGCCGCGAAACCGGGTGGATATTCCCCGCATGGAAGCGGGCGGGCTGGATGCCGCATTTTTTGCGGTGTTTATCGGGCAGGGAGATCGAACGCCACAGGGCAATCAGAAAGCACTGGAGCAGGCACTGGCAACATTTGAAGCCATCCGCAGAAATGTAAAGCTCAACAGCGAAAAGACAACCATAGCGCTGGGCTCTGATGACGGACCGGCCATTGCCAAACAAGGAAAACGGGCGGTTTATATTGGTATTGAAAACGGCTATCCGATTGGCACCGACCTGGCGAACATTGAGCGTTTTCACAAGCTTGGCGCCCGCTACATTACGCTGTGCCATTCCAGCAATAACGACATTTGCGATTCTGCAAACGACACCATCGAACACCATGGAGTGAGCGGTTTTGGGGAAAAGGTCATTGCCGAAATGAACCGCCTGGGTCTTATGGTTGATGTATCCCATATTTCAGACGAGTCGTTTTACGATGTACTAAAACTGAGCAAAGCCCCGGTGATTGCTTCGCACTCCTGTGCCAGAGCCTTATGCGACAACCCACGCAACCTTAGCGACGATATGCTCAGAGCGCTTGCAGCAAATGAGGGTGTAATTCAAATGTGCATACTGAGCAGTTATGTAAAAGCGCCTTTGCCAAACCCAGCCCGCGATTCGGCACGGGAAGCCCTGCGCATCAAATACCGAAATTTTAAAGGTTTGAATGAACAGGAGATGAGTCAGGCACGCCATGAATGGTATGAGGTGGATGAACATTTCCCCCAGAAACTGGCCACCGTTCAGGATGTGGTTGACCATATCGACCATATAGTTA
>JAQVEI010000208.1 GCA_028697695.1 Lentimicrobiaceae bacterium | reverse complement strand
CTGCATTTTACTTTTATAGTTCAACCATACCTCTGCATCAGCCATTTCGTGCAGTAAGGTGATAAGAAAACTATATTCGTTGAGATTGTAATTGACAGAGATGACAGGTACAGCTATTCCCGGCCCTGCCCTGAAATCGCCCAGTTTACTGACTCTTTCACGGGTGAGCTTCAGATGAACCTTATGATCATCAAACCATTGCTTTACCAATGAAAGGCTCAATGAAGGTACAAAATCATCCGGTATCATCATTTGTTTAAGCTTTACTTAACCTCGTGGTAACTGAGTGCCTGTCCGGGGTTGGTCTGTATCATCAGGCAACCACAATCGTTGTACCGTTTACCGGATTTGTATTTGTTTTGTTTGTAACGGGGCGTGGAACATGATGAAAATACAAACAGAACAAGCATGATCAATGAGAGAAAGATTCCTGATTTTAGCGCAATTTTCATGTTTATTGTAAGTTAAAATGTGGATATTGGTCTTCAAAATTAATGAATATGCACTGACATTCTGAAAAATTGGTTAAATTTCATGCTCTTTTTTGATGAATTGGTTCATCAGTTCGGGTAAAAAATACGCAAAAACATGCGCTTCGGCTGTAGAAATTTATGTCTAAAAGCATCAATCGGGCTGATAGTTAAGCATTACGAATTTTCATGAATGTTGTGGTCATATGTTTGTTTCTGGTAAATAATATCTAATTTAGCACAAACGTTTTCAACAAAGTGGTTAAAAATTTCTTCTTTCAGCTTGGCAAATATGCCCTCATGCTTCGACAGGTTTTCAAGAAACCGGAAAATCCTGCAATATATTTGCGTCAAATAATGGTTGAAATTCAAAATATTGGTGTGGACTCCGTTGGTATAGTGGCCTTTATCTCTATTTTTATGGGAGCTGTACTAGCCATACAAATGGCTTTTAATATCGACACCCCGCTCATCCCGGTTTACACCATCGGCTACGTAACACGTCAGTCGGTGATTCTTGAGTTTTCACCAACCATTATCAGCCTGATTCTCGCTGGCAAGGTTGGTTCGCGGGTAGCCTCCGAACTGGGAACCATGCGGGTTACTGAACAGATTGATGCGATTGAAATTATTGGTATCAACCCGGCCACCTATCTTATTTTTCCAAAAATAATTGCAGCAATAATTTTTAACCCTATCCTTATCTTAATGAGTATGTTCGTGGCCGTATTGGGTGGCTGGCTGGCAGGTATACTCACCGGACTTGTACCAAGCAGCGAATATGTATATGGTATAAAAGCCTTTTTTGAAGCCTATGATATTTTCTATGCCATAATTAAAACCATTGTTTTTGCATTTCTTATCGTTACCATTTCGGCCTTTCATGGCTTTTACACCAAGGGGGGGGCTCTGGAAGTAGGGGATTCCAGTACCAAGGCCGTGGTGCAAAGCAGTATTGCAATCATCGTTTTCAATCTTGTACTCACACAACTATTGCTGTCATGATAGAGGCAAAAAATGTATACAAAGCTTTTGGTGATCATCAGGTACTCAAAGGGGTATCGGCCAGTTTTGATACCGGTAAATGCAATCTTATTATCGGGCAAAGCGGCTCCGGAAAAACAGTACTCATGAAGTGTCTGGTGGGCCTTTTCGAAATCGACAAGGGGCAGGTATGGTACGATGATCGCGCCTTTTCGAAAATGTCGTTCGACGAAATGAAGGTAATACGCCAGGAAATCGGCATGCTTTTCCAGGGAGGTGCCCTCTTCGACTCCATGACCGTTGAAGAAAATGTTATGTTTCCCCTGGCCATGTTCACCAATCAGACCAATGAAGAAAACCTGGAAAGGGCAAACGAATGCCTTTCACGGGTGAATTTAGAAAATGTAAATAAACTCCTGCCTTCCGAGCTGAGTGGAGGAATGAAAAAACGCGTGGCTATTGCCCGTGCCATCGCCATGAATCCCAAGTATCTGTTCTGCGATGAACCAAACTCCGGGCTCGACCCCTACACAGCCAACGTTATCGACAACCTCATCAGTGAAATTACCCATGAATTCAACATGACCACGGTGATTAATACCCACGATATGAATTCAGTGATTGAAATAGGTGATAAAATCAACTATATTCACGAAGGGAAACTATGGTGGGAAGGCGACAAGGATTCTATTCTCAAGAGCGATAACAAGGAACTAAACGACTTTGTATTTGCCACCGAACTTACACGTCGTTTAAAATAGGCTGTTCTCTTATGAACAATTTTGACGTATTTATCCTGATTGCTTTACTCATTGCTGCTGTTTTTGGTTATATCAAAGGCTTTGTGCTAAGCATGGCATCGCTGGCAGGCTGGCTGTTGGGGCTGTACTTATCGTTCAAATTTGCAACAGTGGTTCAGGCCTGGCTTGAAGTTAAGATCGGGTATGCTTCTGGCCTTATGTATTTGCTTGCATTTTCGTTGTGCTTTGTGGCAGCCGTGGTGTTCATGCATTTGCTGGGCAAATCCATTGAAAAAGTCATTAAAATGGCTGCCCTCGGATTTATCAATCGTTTGGCCGGTGCATTGTTGGGCATCTTAAAAATATCATTATTTTTGTCTGCACTGTTTTACCTGATCGCCATAGTTGATCGCGGTGAACGGTTGATTTCGCCGAAAGAGAAAGACCGCTCGGTATTTTACCGGCCATTGTCGCAACTTTTGCCGGATATAATCCCACTTTTACAACATAAGTGGAACAACAGCTATCCTGATGAGGAGCAAAAAGAAGAGGTAGACAGTAATGATGAAAACAGCGGCCAGTTTAAGGTTTAAGCAGCAATGTAAAATATAATTTAAAAAATAAACAAATGGGACTCATAACAACAACTGATCAGAATTTTAAGCAATTGCTTTCTGAACACCCCCGGGTGGTCGTTAAATATTATGCGGACTGGTGTGGCAGTTGCAAACTTTTTGCGCCTAAATATCGCCGTTTGGCTGATGATAACCGGTTTGAGGGTGTTGCCTTTCTGGATGTGAATGCGGAACAAAACCCCGAAGCCCGCAAAGAGGCCGGCGTAAATAACCTGCCGTTTTTTGCCACTTTTATTCACGGAAAATTAAACGAAAGCGAAGCCACCTCTAAGGAAGACAGGGTGGTTTCTATGATTGAAAACCTTAAAGAAAAATAGGATATGAAAATTGCTGTTATCCGATTTTTGGCTGAAACGCACTCTTTGGATGTGCTCGAAAACGCCGAGGCAGCCTTTTACGATGAAAAGGTTCCCGAAATTGAAGTACCGGGCGATGATGAAGGAGAGCAATTAACACATGTGATTGCAGCCCTCGAAATACTGCGTGAAATGGAAGAAACACAATGCGCGCTGAATGTGGCTTTGCGCAACTATACCCAAAGGGTAAGAAATTCTATTTCTTAAAGTATTCATCCATAAAAAATTAAAGGCCGGCTCTCATGGAGAGCCGACCTTTAATTTAAAATTCAGCCATAGGCTTTAATTAGTTTCTCGACAGGTAATCAGCAACTCCTTCGTGGGTATCTTTCAAACCTTCTTTACCGGCTTCCCAGTTGGCCGGGCATACTTCGCCCTTTTCTTCAAAGTACTGCAGGGCATCCAACATGCGGAGTGTTTCATTTACACTGCGTCCCAGGGGGAAATGATTGATGGTTTCGTGATGAACCACCCCATCCTTGTCAATAATAAACAATCCGCGGTATGCAACCATGGGTCCGTTACTTATCATTTCACCCTCTTCGTTCCAATCGTAATCACCTGCCAAAACACCAAAATTATAACTGATGGTTTTGGTAGTGTCGGCCACTATGGGATAGGTAAGGCCCTGAATACCACCACGATCCTTTGGCATTTGCAGCCATCCCCAATGAGATTCTTCGGTATCGGTAGAGCAGGCTACAACGGCACAATTGCGCTTTTCGAACTCTCCAAGTTTCTCCTGAAAAGCATGCAATTCGGTGGGACATACAAAAGTAAAATCTTTGGGATAAAAGAAGAAAACCACGTGTTTCTTACCCAGGTACTGATCGAGCGAAAAATCTTCGATAATCTCTTCACCGTTGATAACGGCACTTGCCTTAAAATGAGGCGCTTTTTTTCCAACTAATGACATTGTATTTTTAAGTTTATGATAAAAAATTAATTGATCTTCCTGTTTTTGATGAACAGGCATATTAACAAAAAAAATACCGCTATGTTTGATGCTGCCCAAATAATATGAAACACCTGTTGCCTGCATAGGGTAGTCATAATAACGATTCACACAGGTCAAAAGCAACAGGACTTCAATAAAGAAAGACCCAAAAAATTACTGTTTTTCGTAATTCATTACCTCCCGGCTCACATAGTCGAGCTGTATACCTGCCTGACTGAACATCTCTTCGGATTCCGTAGCGGAGTGGTATCTTTTTTCGCACATCACCCGTACTATTCCACAGTTGATTATCAGCATGGCGCAGGTACGGCAGGGCGTCATCCGGCAATACAGGGTGGCGCCTTCAAGGGCAATACCCAGCCGTGCGGCCTGACATATGGCATTCTGCTCAGCGTGAACCGTACGCACACAGTGATTGGTTACTTTGCCATCTTCATGAGTGAGCTGCTTAAACAGATGGCCAACATCGTCACAATGGGGTAACCCTATGGGCGACCCCACATAACCGGTAACCAGTATTTGTTTGTTCCGGGCAATTACACAACCGCTCAGCCCGCGATCGCAAGTGGCACGCTTGGCTATAGTATTGGCCACTTCCATAAAATATTCATCCCAGGTGGGACGCACATGTTTGGATACTTCCATGTTGTTAATGTTTCCACAAAGATAAGAATGCCTCAATACTTATTAAGGAAACCAGCAACTTTTTAATTTATCCAAAAACCCTCACTTCACACCTCCACCCTCTCCTCTTACTTAAATGAAGCTCATCTTAATCGATAAAATTATTTTGTTTATAAATAATTATTTATTGTTTATCAATAATTTTTTATTATTTTTGCAACAAACTTAAAACCTAAACTTATGAACAGAACAAACAATTTTATTTTCACAGGCCTACAGATTGTGGCCTGGATTATTTTTGTCGGATTAAGCGTTGAAGCCGGCGGTTTGTTGGTAAACTTCTTTTTCAGTTTATTCAAACCTGAAGTTATCCCAAAGCTCTATCAAAGGCTGGATCT
>JAQVEI010000207.1 GCA_028697695.1 Lentimicrobiaceae bacterium | reverse complement strand
TACACGTATATGCAGGGAAAATGGAGTAAAATCTTACCTCACCCTTAATACCATAATCTATGATGAAGAGCTTGAACTAATGCGTGAAATGGTCGATTTAGCCAAAGAAAGCGGGGTGAGCGCCATTATTGCCTCTGATTTGGCGGTGATGGAATATGCTAAATACCGTGGAGTGGAAATTCATATTTCTACCCAGTGTAATATCACCAATGTTGAAGCCATTAAGTTCTATGCAAAATATGCTGATGTAATGGTTCTTGCACGGGAGCTGAATATTTCACAAATGCAATTCATCACTCAAGCCATCAAAGAGCAAAATATAACGGGTCCTTCGGGAAAACCCGTGCAAATTGAAGTGTTTGTACATGGGGCACTATGCATGGCAGTATCTGGCAAATGTTACCTGAGTCTCGATAATTTCAATGCTTCTGCCAACCGGGGAGCCTGCCAGCAACCATGCAGACGTGCTTATACCGTTAAGGATGCCGACAACCAGATAGAACTGGAAATAGAAAACAAATACATCATGTCGCCCAAAGACCTGATGACCATTCCCATACTGGACAGGCTGCTGGATGCCGGAGTTACCGTGTTGAAAATTGAAGGAAGGGGACGGCCTGCGGAATATGTGAAAACAGTAACCAAAGTTTACCATGAGGCGGTGGAAGCATGGAAAAATAACCAGTTTACACCGGATAAAGTTGAAAAATGGACGACAGAATTATCCACAGTATATAACCGCGGCTTCTGGAGTGGATATTATCTGGGCGAAAAAACCGGAGAATGGTCAAACCGGTACGGCTCTCAGGCAACCCGGCGGAAAGTTTACGTGGGCAAAGTGGTAAACTTTTTCAATCAGTTGAATGTGGCCGAAATAAAAATTGAAACCCATGCCATTTCAGTGGGTGACAATATTTTAATTGTTGGCCCCACCACTGGTGCCTCCGAAACGGTGGTAGAAGAAATAAGGGTGGAGCTAAGCCCGGTGCAAAAAGCAGTTAAAGGTGAGCACTGCTCAATCCCGGTAAACGAATTGCTCCGCAGAGGTGATAAGGTTTACCTGTTGGTTGAATCAAATCATAAATTGTTTCAGCAGCAGCACAATGCCTGAAATGAACTACATAATCAGTCATCATAGGACTGATATGGAAAAACCCGGATTGCCTGCATAAGGATTCGCCGCATAATCTGCAAAAATGAATTTATTCTTTATTGCAATGTAAGGGTAAGGGAAAAGCAGGCGGGAAAAAGGCAGGCGGAAATACAAATACAGACATTAACCGTTATCATACGGCAGATCTATAAAACAAAAGCATATTAAAATGTACAATTATCATACCCATTCCAGGTTTTCTGATGGAAGTGCGCCGGCCGAAGAATATGTTGAAGAAGCTATTTTACAAGGTTTCAAACATCTTGGTTTCTCAGAACACTCCGTTCTGCCGTTCGACAATACTTTTGCCCTGAAACCTGAGAATGAATCACTTTATTGTTCAACCATCAATGAATTAAAGAAAAAGTACCGGGATGAATTACAAATTCTGCTGGCATTGGAAGCGGATTATATTCCGGGTATGAGCGAGCCTTTTATAGAGTCGAAAGATCGTTTGGCACTTGATTATGTAATTGGTAGCGTACATCTGGTAAAAAACGCTGAAGGAGAGCTTTGGTTTATTGATGGCCCCAGACGCGAAACGTATGAGGAAGGATTGAAGCTTTTTTTTAATGGAGATATACGTGCCGGCGTGAAAGCTTATTGGCATCAGATTAATCAAATGCTTGAAAATGAGGTTTTTGACATTGTAGGGCATTTGGATAAGATTAAGATGCACAACCAGAACCTTTGGTTTAAAGAAGATGAGCCCTGGTATACCGGATTGGTGAACGAAACGCTGGATTTGGTTCGTGAGAAACAGGTCATCGTGGAAGTAAACACGCGTGGAATCTACAAAGGCAGGTGTCCCCACCTTTTCCCCGGTGAGTTTATATTGCGACGGTTAGGGGAGATGAAGATTCCGGTAACGCTAAGCAGCGATGCCCATCATCCTTCAGAATTAAAGCTTCAATTTAATGAAGCCGTTCAGATAATGAAACTGTGTGGCTTAGACTCGTTGGCGGTGTTTGGAGAAAATGGATGGCAGCAGCGGCCCATTGACGACATTCTTGGCAGGCCTGAAGTCAGGCCGAGGGATCAACGGTAGCGTTTTTAAAATCTTTAGGTAGCGACTGGCAGCTTTATCCGAGCATTTGCAGGTCGTGCAGTCGTTTGTATACCCCATTGGCTGCCATAAGCCCGGTATGGTTCCCTCTTTCAGCAATTTTACCCTGTTGCAGAACTATAATTTCATCGGCAAACTGAATGGTTGACAGGCGGTGGGCTATCACAATGGAGGTCCGGTTCTGCATCAGGTTAATCAGTGCATCCTGAACCAGGCGCTCCGATTCGGTATCCAGGGCCGAAGTGGCTTCATCCAGGATGAGTATAGGCGGATTGCGCAACACTGCCCTGGCAATACTTAAACGTTGTCGCTGACCTCCCGACATTTTGATTCCCCGGTCACCTATATTGGTTTGATATCCTTCAGGCATTTGCATGATAAATTCATGGGCATTGGCAACTTTGGCAGCCTCAATAATGGCTTCCGAGCTGGGATTGGACAGGCCGAAGGCAATATTTTCAGCGACTGTACCATTAAACAATATTGTTTCCTGCGACACTATGCCCATGAGTGCACGAACATCAGAAATAACCATATCGCGAATGGGATGACTATCGATTAAGATCTCTCCATCAGTCACATCGTAAAAACGGGGCAATAGGTCGGCCAGGGTTGATTTGCCACTGCCGGAAGCACCTACCAGCGCAATGGTTTTACCCTTGGGCACCACCAGGTTGATCTTATGCAATACCTCCTCCTGCTCATAACGGAAACAAACGTCGCGGTATTCAATTTCTTTGTTAAATGATTTGATGGGCAGTGCATCCGGCTTTTCGGTAATAATTTCTCCTGCATTGAGGATCTGATTAATCCTGTCCACGGATGCGCCTCCCTTTTCCACATTGTAAAAAGCCGAAGAGAGTGATTTTATTGGGTTGATTATTTGTGAGAAGAAAGCGATATAGGCGATGAAGATTGCGGCATCCATTCCTGAATCGCCCGAAAGAATAATCTTACCGCCATACCAAATGACAAAGGCTGAAACGGCTATACCCAGGAATTCGCTCAGGGGTGAGGCAAGGTCTCTTTTACGGTAAAGCTGAATCATGAGCTGTGCATACCGCTGATTGATGCTTTTAAAATTTGAGGTAGCCCAGGTTATGGCATTAAAAGATTTAATGATGCGCAATCCGCTCAATGACTCCTCGATAACTGAGAGCAATTCACCCATTTTCTGTTGCCCCTTGGTTGAGGTGCGCTTCAGGCTGCGGCCAATACGCCCGATAAGCAGTCCACTTACAGGCAGCAGTACCAATACCATAAGGGTTAGCTCAGCATTCATGATAAAAAGGGTAATCAGATACACTATTATGGTAATAGGATCGCGGAATAGCATCTCCAGAGAACTCATTATCGACCATTCTACTTCCTGTACATCTGCGGTCATCCGTGAAATGATGTCACCCTTTTTTTGTTCGGAATAATAACCGAGAGGAAGAATCATGGCTTTGTGATACAGCGCGTTGCGCATATCGCGCACCACCCCGTTGCGTACCACGGCTATAAAATACATGGCCAGGTATCTGAACAGGTTTTTGAAGAAGAACGCAGCAATCAATCCCGCACAGATAAAGGCCAGTGTACGCAACTCACCGTAGGTAGCAATAAATTCTCCGACCTGATAGTATAAATTATCCTTTATTGAATCAAAATTTAAAGAAAGGGGTGGGGGAGCCGCAATGCCGGCCTCACGCTGGAAAAGTATGTTGAGTAGCGGCACAACTCCGGCAAGCGAAAATACGGAGAAAATAACGCCCAGAATATTGAACACTATATTTAGCAAAGCATATCCCCAATAAGGATATGCATACCGAATTACTTTGATAAGGTTACGCATAAAAATGGGCGCTTCATAAAAAATAAAGCTGCGGCAAATATAGGGGTTATTGCACTCTCATTATATTATTCATCTGAAAAGTGAAGATATTTTCATCTTAACCTGCAATAAATTAAACTTTTCTATGGCTGAAATATCACTATATTTGCACTATGGAAAGCAAACGACAACAAAAGATAGCCCGCCTGCTTCAAAAAGAGCTTGGTGAGATTATGCGCCTATACGCCATTGAGCATTTGCCGGGGTTCCTGATTACAGTAACCCGCGTAAACGTGTCACCCGATCTTTCTATAGCCAAAGTGTATATGAGCCTTTTTGGGGCTGCCAACCGGAAAGATGTTTTCGATCGCATTCAGCATTCAAACAAAGAGATAAGGCATCAACTCGCTTTGCGTATAGGGAAACAAATTCGCGTAATTCCGGAACTGAGCTTTTATGTGGATGATTCTCTCGATTATATTGAGAATATCGATAATTTGCTCAGGTCATAATTAGATACTCATTAATACATGCCGGGTGAAGCTGCCGATTTTTATAGCATGGAGATATCTTAAATCGAAAAAGTCGCACAATGCCATCAATATTATTTCGGGCATATCTGTGGCCGGCATTACCATTGGCAGTATGGCACTCATTGTGGTGCTTTCGGTTTTCAACGGTTTCGAATCACTGGTAATTTCTCTTTACAATACCTTTGATCCTCAAATAAAAGTTTATCCGGCTTCAGGTAAAACCTTTGACCGAAACAGCTTTCCCTGGGAAAACATATCGAAACTAACAGGTATAAAAGCACAAACCGGGGTAGTTGAAGAAAAAGTATTGTTGCGCTATGGCAGCAATCAGTATCTGGCTGTGCTGAAAGGGGTTGACGACAACTTTATTGAATGGAGCAGCCTCGACAGTATGATAACCGAAGGTAGCCTGATGCTGAAGTTTAAAGACCAACCATTGGCCATACCAGGACAGGGTGTAGCTTATTATCTAAACCTGAATCTCGTTAATTATGGCCGTGAAATAGAAGTGTATGCAGCCCGGCGCAGTGGGCCGGTAAGTGCACGTGCCGATCAGGCCTTCCATCGCATGGACATCAGGCCGGCAGGCATCTTTTCA
>JAQVEI010000206.1 GCA_028697695.1 Lentimicrobiaceae bacterium | reverse complement strand
TCACCGGTTTTTGTATTATAAAAACAGATGTTTCCATCCTGCGGCCCGCCAAATACATTGTCGCTGTTGTCGTCAGCGGTGATATTGTATAATTGCAGAATTTGCATGCCGTTTCGGGTTATGTCCCGATAGGTGGCGGTGCCGTCATTGGAAAGTGTTATCCCGCCATCATTGGCCATATATACTTTATCGTTACCTTCAAAAGGAAATATGGCCAAATCGCGCACATCCTTATGATAGGTATGCAAACTGTTTCCAATGAAGAGAGCCGAATCACCTGTAATGCGGTATTTATAAAGCCACATCCCGCCCAAATAGAATTCGTCGCTTCGTGTAGGTGAATAAACCAGTTGCATTTTCCAATAGCTGCAAAAAGGGTCGCCACGCAACTGAATTTGTTTAAATGTTAGGGCCCCATCATCCGAAAGAAATAGATACTTGCGATTGCTCTTCATCAGGGTGGTGTCTTCAGCCTCACAAAATACAAGTACTGAATCCGGGGCAGCAGGTGCAATGGATATGGCGATGCGGGTAGGCCTGAAGTTGGTGTCAAGTGAAATAAGATGCGTTAAATCCGTCCAGTTATCACCTTCATCCATGCTTTTCAACAGCCTGTTTCCCGAAACATAAATTGTTTCGCTACTGCCCGGTGTGTAAGCAATACTAAAAAATTCCGCCCCGGGCACACCGTAAGTTTCCTGCCACGTTACAGCTCCATCTGTACTTTTGAAAACCTTGCCTCTGAATCGGGCCTCGGCATTTACCAATGCGATCAAATGATCAGGGTTGTCCGGATGCATGCCTGATTTCTGAACAATATAATTATAGGGAATGGCCTGATTGTTTAAACCGGTTTGATGCCATGACCTGCCACCGTCATTGCTTTCGAGCATGCCTACGCCGTAACTTCGTTCAAAGCTATAATGTCCTGTGCCAATAAGTATCCTGTTCTTATCGCGTGGATCCACATGTATGGATAATATACCCGTGGTAAAGACTGTATCAGTGAGGCAGTACCAGTTTTCGCCACCATCGGTGGTTTTAAACAATCCACCTGTATTGCTACCGGCATATAAGGTGAGGTAGTCAGTAGTGTCAATATGCAAAGCAGAGACTAACCCCAGTTGAGCCAGCACCGGTGCAGTGGTTTTGGAAGGCCCCAAAGGATACCATTGAGTAGTGAAATTTGAAAAATCGTTTCCACGATGAGTAAACCCTTGAGAATACAGTCTGCGCGCCTGCAGGTAAGATTTCATGCTGCCTTGTTCATCTTCACGGGCGCTTTTAAACCATTGTTCACGGTGAAATGCCTTATCGGAACTATGAGGAAGTTTGTCTTGAGCCTGCCCCCACAGTATGGATGGCAGTATGAGTAAGCCGGCAAAAATAAAGATGGAAATGTTTTTCATTCTCTCTCCTTTGTCGTTGATCGTAATGCGCCTCCTAAGTCCCACCTTTTGAAGCCCATGTATGCATAACATGAAAAAAAATGCCCGGGGTATATTCATGGGCAGGATTGAGTTCAAAGTTAATAAAAACTTCGATAAGCCTGCAAGTTATTCGGGCAATTTGATCGCTATCATCTTGAAATCGGCTACTGAAATGTTGTCGAAACTACGCTCTGTGCCACCTTCAATGAAAATGCATTGGTTGCGGCTGAGGAGTAACGTTTCCTGACCTGAAGTTACCATCGATTTCCCCTCCAGTACATAAAAAAACGCATCATGTTCATTCAGATGGGGCTCTATTTTTTCGCCAGGCCGCAACCGGATATGCACAATCTTTGCTTTGTCGGACTTACCCATGATGTGTGCATCAAGAACAGGATTCACTTTTTCGGCGTGTTGTAGGGAAATAACTTTCATTTTATGACGCTTGTTTTTGTTTTTTTTCTTTTTTGTTGCTTTAACCAAAGCCAGAATCCTGTAATTAGGATAAGCAGTGTGGTTAGTCCCATAAGGGGAACATACAATATATAAAAGTCGCCTAAAATTACGGAAAAAATTCTACCCGTATGCACTTCAAGAGCCAAATTCCACAACGAGATGGGTAATTTGCGGATATGATCGGGCATCTTTGGCTTTACAGGGCTTTGATTCAGCGGTATCCATCCTGCATCATAGTCTGCCATGCCTACCGGCTGTCCAGCATCCAATATAATTCCTGACACGGCTACGGCTCCAAAGGGGTTTCCTCTGCCGGAGGATTGTGCGGGTGCACCGGTAATGTAGTTTTTAACGGTATGACTATCCGGGTTCCACCTATAAAGACCGCTAAATGAGCCAACAAGAAATTCATTGTCAGTCAGTGGCTCAAAAACGGTAATTCCCATAACGCTTACTTCGGGCTGCACAGGGTAGGTTTCGCTGTAATCTGATTTCCCGGGTTCAAAACGGTAGAATCCCTCGCTGCTCGAAAGAATGATCTGCCCTGTGTTTTTATCTATCAGCAAATCACGAAATTTATCATACCAGGCATTGCTGCTGGCTAAGGTGCTGCCAGCTATGGGTTTTACCCGTGCATATGCTATGGGAATAAGCAGGGGCGGGCGCAAAAACATGCCTGAAAGTGTGGTTATCAGCAGAAAAACCAATCCATAAACACCCAGTTTATTGTGCCAGTTAATTGAAAAACGATTAAACTGCTTTAACTTTTTCTTTAACTTCTGTCCTGATCGCCGCGCTATTGCCGGCAACAGGGTATAATAAAACCCACTGAGTGTAATTATAATGACGGCCAGGCCTACCATATCAACGATTATCTTTCCCGGCAAACCAAGCAACTCGCCGCTGTGGATTATCCATAACGTTTTAAAGAGGCCAGCTTTACCGTCATCATCAATCGCTTTGGGTACATGAATTTCTGAAATGGAATTCCATCCATCCACTGTGTCAGTAAACGTAAACAGATGTGAACGGGTGAGTAAATAAATGGTGTCATGGTATTGCGCTAGTTTAACCACCCTTGGCATTTTTTCGGGCACTTCAATGTTTTCCCATGCATTGGTGGATGTGTTATAGCGGCGCAAACCAAAAAGTGTTCCGGCAAAAAGCTGACCGGAAGCGGCTTGCAGCATGGTGAAAGTTTTCCGTTCGTCCATTCCGCGTCCTAACCCTTTGTTGAAGTCAGTAAACCCGTTAAAGCTATTGTCAGTCCTATAAATACCGATATTGCCATAAACAAGCCGGGTGCTGTCCTTGAGCTCAATGCTCCCTTTAATGGCAGCCAGATTCCAGTTGTTGTAATGATATACCGGTGGTATCCATTGCCTGTTGAAGTTCAGTGAAGACATCCAATCCCGGTGATTCATCACTATGCCGGAAAAAGCAAAAAGCAAGAGGAAAAATCCGATAAAAAGGGAGGGCCATTTATGATATTTTCTTAGAGTCTTCATTGTATTGATGGCGGGCAGTTAATATAGCATTAGCGTTGTGCTTAAAACCGAATTGAAAGTTTTGGCATCAGGGAGTGGCCACAAACTGATTGTTTTGCGTAATTGCAGGCATTTAATGCTCTTTCGTTCTTAAAAAATTTTTACTAACCAGGCATGATACGATTGCCTGCTTAAAGTTTAACCCGGGGTATTCAGGCCTGCAATCTGACACCCGCTTTTTCGGCGGGTGTCAAAAAAACAATGCCTTTATCAGATGCTGATACAGTTTTTATCGGGCAGTGAAATAAATGATTACTTCATTGCCGGCGTTTTTACTTATCCAATGATCAAAATTCAGGCTGCTGGCCTTATCAATCAGTGGTGCAGGCAGAAAGGGTGCAGTAAGTTTGTAAATTTTACCTTTTGGTAACTGGTTTAGGTCGGCTATTACCTGATTAACAGGGTGTTCGCCGGCAGCAAGCATGGGGCGTGCATCCAGTTCACCTGCAATGAGTGATTCATTGAACCACTGGGGCTTTTGTTGATTGTATGAGGCGTTTTCCTGCTGATTCATAAGATCTTGTCCGATTTCGTTTCTAAATTTATTGATAAGCTCTTCTACCGGCACATTGCCGATGGCTGCAGCTTGCTGAAGTGTGGCAATTTTGGCTACGGTTTTTCTTAACAACGGATTTTTAAGTTTTTTAAAAGCCGGAACATAAGAAATCAGCGTCTCCTCAAGCTGGGGATAGGCTTCAATCATTTGAAGCACTTTGGTTTTGGGGGTTATGATGAGTATTTCATTCATGAGTTGCAGTGTTTAGGTATAGGAAAGTATTCTTTGTTCTCCCTGCAATTCACGATAGGGGGCAATATTATGCGATACCTCAAGTGTACCCTGGTACTCACCCTGTTCGCTACGCAAGGCGAAATATTCAATATAAATCATCTTATCGCCCATTTTAATCCAGAAAGGCGCCCGGTTTTGCTTACCCGATTTAAAATCATCTATGATTTTGTCAACAATGTGAGCGCTGGCCGGTGGGTGACAATGCCTGACGTCGCGGTTTAGTATGGCACGGTTCCGCTGAAATACGCGCTCAGCACCCTGAGAAAAATACTTTACCTTATCATCTTTATCCACAAAGGTCATATCCAGAGGCAGGGTATTCAATATTGCCAGTAATTCGGCGGCTGAAAATCCGCCGGAAGGCAGTTGAATATAGCTTCCCGACTTTTGTGCCTCATTGATGGTCGTTTCTTCAATTCCTTTCGGACGCCATTGTACAGGCGGGTCGTAAAGACAATAGCCGATTTCAAGAGATTGTTTGCTGATTTCATACCATTCAGCATCAGTAAGCTTATCCAATGCCATGGGAAACAAAATCTGTTCTTCCTTCACTGTCATATCATCAATGCCGAACAGGGTCTGGTCGAAAATAATTTCAGCAGAAGCCTTTAGTTCTTCAATGGATATATCGGTATGTTGCAAAATTTCAATGCTGCCTTTAATCAAATCCCTGATTTCGTCGTGTTTGCCCCACATCACCTTTGGAGGGCCGGTAATGCCCTTGTTTTCCAGATATGGAAACAGCAGGTATTCTTTTCGCTGATAATGTTTGTCCACATCAAACAACTGATTAAACAATCCGCGTAAATGCAGTATCTGTTCTTTAAGGTCGTCGTCCCGATGGGCGTCTAAATTTTGCAGCAAGGCTTTGGCCTGCGCAGTAACTTTCAGTATCTCTTGATTTTCCCGTTTCATCACATCTATAGTGTGACCTTCGAGCACTCTCTTTGAACCGGAGAGGTCTATATTTC
>JAQVEI010000205.1 GCA_028697695.1 Lentimicrobiaceae bacterium | reverse complement strand
GGGGAGCTAGTACCATAAGCCAGCAAACCGCTAAAAATGTTTTCCTGTGGCCTCACCGCAACTGGTTGCGAAAAGGCCTGGAAGTTTATTTTACAGGTCTTATCGAGATATTTTGGGGCAAAAAAAGGATAATGGAAGTATATCTGAATGTAATAGAGATGGGCGACGGTATTTATGGTGTAGAAATGGCTTCAGAAACTTATTTCCACAAGCCGGCTAAAAACTTAAACAGCAGTGAGGCTGCCCGCATTGCGGCTGTACTTCCCAACCCAAGGCGATGGAATGCCGGCGCACCTTCACCATATATATTGCGAAGGCAGCAGTCCATTGAAAGGGTAATGAGACAACTGGGAAAGATTGAACTGGAATAAAAACATCACTTAATTAATTGTAATGGCTATTGCAAGGGTTACTTTTTTAAAGAATAACAATAAATTTAAATACTTATTCATTGCTTAAAACTCAACATGCCTTATGAATCTAAAAATTAAACTACTAATCATTCTGCTGGCTTCAGGAATCTTTTCAGGCCTGTATGCTCAAAACTCAAATCTTATCTTCTTCACGGAACAAGGCGAACGATTTACCGTTATTTTAAATGGCATTTGTTACAACAACAGCCCGGAAACTCATGTAAGGATAACGGATTTACCTGCCCCCGGCTATAAATTAAAAGTCATATTTGAAGATACTGACCTGGGTCAAATTGATAAGAATTTAATATTTAATCAGGGCATGGAGACCACCTTTGTGATTAAGCCCGGCAAGAAAAATGATTATGTAGTCCGCTGGATGAACGAAGTACCTTTAGCAAGGGTGCAAGCTCCACAGCCGCCCCGGCAGGCAAGCAACAACCATCACGCTCCTGTTAATCACCCTGTTACACAAAGCACAACTACCATCAGCGAAAGCTATACAATGCCGGCGCAAAACAATGTATCCATGGGGGTACACATCGATGACCCGGAATCCGGCATAAATTTCAATATGAACATAAATGGTGGTGTAAACAACGGAACTCAGGTTACCACCACACATACCACCACCACATATTCAGGTACCGGATTGGAAGAAAATTATTCCGGCATGCATCCCCATACAGTTCAACAAACATATGTGCTGCCGGGATATTCGGGACCGGCCGGTTGCGCCTACCCTATGCACCCCGCTGATTTTCAACAGGCAAAACATTCCATTGCCGGCAAAAGCTTTGACGACACCCGACTTATCCTGGCCAAACAAATTATCGCATCCAATTGCCTGCTCAGCTCTCAGGTAAAAGAACTTATGCTGCTTTTTTCTTTTGAGGACACCCGACTGGAACTGGCAAAGTATGCATATGGTTACACTTACGATATTGGCAACTACTACCAGCTCAACGATGCTTTTGATTTCGAATCAAGTACTGAAGAGTTGAATGAATATATTTTTGAATATTGAGGTGGTCTAATTCAACTGGACAACTATTTGACAAATTTAAGTTAACTTTATCAATTAGACCGGATAATGCTGGGCAATCTCTGATACTGTTTTGATCCCTTTGATTGCTTCAAGGGCGACCTCAGCCTTGAAGGCTGAACTAAATTGTCTTCGATTCTTTCTCATAGGACATAAAATTAATAAATTTAATTTTCCTGTCCAGTTTTTCTAGACCACCTCATGTTGGTTTTCTTAAATAAATGCCAACACCCTATAAGCTTCAGGTATTCCGCCCGGAACCTTTTTAATTTTTGATGCAATTGTAACATTTAAAAATGTTTGAGCAACGCCTGTTCAAGCTGGGTTAATGCCTTTTCCACTGTTGATTTCGGGCAAGCCAGGTTGATACGCATATGGCCTTCCCCTCCTGCTCCAAACTGAATGCCGGCATTCAATCCCAATCCGGCTTCGTTTATGATAAACTTATTCAGTGCTTCATCATCCAGCCCAAGTTTTGAAAAATTTAGCCAGGCCATATACGTGGCTTCGGGTGCACGATAGCTGACCCATTGTTGCAAGCGGGGCTGAAATGACATCAGCAGATTTACATTTTCATGCAGATAATCCAGCAATTGCTCCAGCCAGGGCTCACCTTTGCTGTATGCAGCCCGGGTGGATATATTCCCGAATATGTTGCCCATGCCCACGTGTATTGCATTCAATACCTGGTTGTAAGATTGCAGCAACTGCGGATTGGATGCAATAACCGCTGCGGTTGCAAGTCCTGCCAGATTAAACGTTTTGCTGGCTGCCGTCATTGTAATGGTTTGGTTGGCTACCTTTTCTGACAAACTTGCCAACACCGTGTGTTTGTGCCCGCGCTGAACAAGGTCGGCATGTATTTCGTCTGAAATCATCAAAACATTGTACCTGAGGCATATCTCACTCATGCGTGTAAGCTCATCGGGTGTCCAGGCACGACTTACCGGATTATGCGGATTACATAATATAAGCATCCGGGCTCCATCACAGCAACATTGTTCCAGGTTGTCGTAATCCATGGTGTAATAATCGTTGTGCCGGATAAGTGGATTGAGTATAAGCTTTCGGTTGTGCTCTGTAACTGCCCCGAAGAAGGGAAAGTAAACCGGAGGCTGCACAATGATGGCATCCCCGGGCTGGGTGAAAGCCAGCACAGCCATATTTAAGGCAGGTACTATGCCGGGCGCAAAAGCAATCCATTCTTTTTCTATCGTATAATTGTGCCGGCGTTTTAGCCACTGAATCAGTGCGGTATGATAATCATCGTCCCGGAAAGAGTAGCCCATAATTTCGTGTTTGCAACGTTGTTGCATGGCATCAATCACAACATCAGGTGTGCGAAAATCCATGTCAGCCACCCACATGGGAATGACATCCGGATTGCCAAAGATTTCAGATCTTAAATCGTATTTAATCGAGTTTGTGTTTTCGCGGGGAATGATCTCATCAAAATTGTATTTCATAACAAGCAGTAGCTATATAAAAAAATACAAAGTTAAGACTATCGGGAGATACAGGTGTTACCTGCCGCTTAATTTACAGGTAAATTTACATGCAAGGTATCGTAAACATTTAGGCGGTTGCGTGATTGTGACACAAAAATAAAGGTTCCGGTGGTATCGGGGATAAAGACGAATGTGCTGTCGGCAGTAACAAGTATTTCAGTGCAAATCCCGTTGTAGGATTCGTATTCTCCGTATGCTTTGATGGCATAAAGGGTGTCGTTTAATTTTCCAAAGTTTAACTGCAGATTGCTCCAGCATCCATTATTGGCTACTGCCGTGGAATGTATCATCACGGTGTCGCCCACGTGGGCCGAGCGGGGTATTTGAGTTTGCTCAATGTCCACATAATCATAGAAGTGGGAATAACTCTCATTTTCAAGTTCACAGGAGGAAAGAAACAGCAAAAGCAGCCCGGACACAAATATTTTATTCATAATGCTTATAGATAATTTTAATGACGATTAAAGCAAAAACTTTGCCAGCTTTTGATACATTCGGGATGAAAATTTAGGTTAAAAATTCATCTATTGAAGCAGTATTTTTACCTTTGCACAAAATGAATGATTTTTTCATGGAAAACACCTTGCAAAGAGAAGTTTCTGCAGCCCAAAACGGCAAGTCTTCATCAAAGTTATTGCGGCTTATTTGGGGTTCATTGCTTGTAATTCTTGCCTTGAACGCTTTTGGCGGCGGATATTACGCGCTTGCAGGTGCCAAAGGCATCCCGGTTGAATGGCTGAAGGGAAGTCCGTTTCATAGCTACGTTATTCCGGGCTTATTTCTTTTGATAGTCATTGGCGGAGGGGCGTTGGTCACGGCAATTATGGTATTTGCAGGACATAGAAAAGCATTTCTGTGGAATTTAATTCTTTGCCTTATAGTGTTTGCATGGCTCATTATTCAGGTAAGCATTATTGGCCTGGTTAGTTTTATGCAACCTGTTACTGCTTTAGCTACGATGCTCATTTTGTTGTTATCATTGATATATAAGAACCGGCTTTTATCAGTAAATTTATAAAATCAACGTTCATCATTTATTATGGCTTCAATAATTACCCTTACAACCGACTGGGGACCGCGTGATCATTATGCCGGTATTGTTAAGGGTATGCTTCATAGCCGTCTCACTGACGTAAGTATTGTGGACATCACCCATCAGGTGGAGCCATTTAACGTGAAACAGGCTTCTTTTATATTGCGGAATGTTTTCCCGTATTTTCCAAAAGGAACCGTTCATATCGTGGGCATAAATACAGAAGAATCTGAACAGACACCTCATATAGCCATTGAGTACAAAGGGCAGTTTTTTATAGGGGCCGATAATGGCATTTTTACCTTGCTTTTTGATGAAAAGCCCGACGCTGTAGTTGAATTAACAATACCACAGGAAAGCGGTTTTTATATCTTTTCTACCCGCGACAGGTTTGTTAAAGCGGCCGTTCATCTGTGTAATGGAGGTGAAATTGGCCAACTGGGGCATACCCGTGATAAACTTACTACATTAATTTCCCTGCAAACCCAGAAAAATGGCAACAGGCTTATTGGACGGGTGTTGTATATAGACCATTATGAAAATGTGTTGTTGAACATAACCAAACACGAGTTTGAAGAATTTGGGAGGAAAAGACGTTTTAATCTCAACATCAGAGGGAAACAACATGCAGTGAAACAGTTATATGAAGCCTACAGCGATGTAATACCCGGAGAGATTGTCCTGTTGTTCAGCATTACCGGTCATCTGGAAATAGGCATCAACAAAGGCAATGCCTCAAGCCTGCTCGGCCTCAGTATAGATGATATGGTTGTTCTCGAATTTGATTAGAACCGGTTAATGGAGAGAAATCATATTTATACCAATAAATTCTTGTATTGAATGTCATGTAGCTTCAATTAGCCTTCAATCCTTTCTGCATTCATCTTTTTTGAGTAATTTAGCGCCCTAAACTTGTAGCCGGGATTTATTAAACCATTATGTACATTCTTCTTAAAAAGGAAATCCTCTCTTTTTTCAGTTCACTTATTGGCTATATTGCCGTAGTGATCTTTCTCACCGTCAATGGTTTGTTTCTTTGGGTTTTCCCCATGGGATTCAATATCATAGATTACGGTTACGCCAGCCTTGAGAACTTTTTCATGCTGGCACCCTATGTGTTTTTGTTTTTGATTCCCGCGATCACCATGCGCACCTTCGCTGACGAGAACCGTGCCGGTACCATAGAGTTGCTGCTGACTAAGC
>JAQVEI010000204.1 GCA_028697695.1 Lentimicrobiaceae bacterium | reverse complement strand
TTTACCATACTTCGCAATGAGCCCTACCATAACCCTTAAGCTTCGTACTATGAAAAAATTATTGTTTGCCACCAACAATCTTCATAAGCTTGAAGAAGTTCGTCATATATTAGACAGTAGTTACCAGGTGTTGTCGTTATCGGATGTTGGTTACCGGAGCGACATTCCAGAAACTTCACCGACCATTGAAGGCAACGCCTTGCAGAAAGCAAGGTTTATCAGTCAGGCACTTGGGATGGATTGTTTTGCCGACGATACCGGCCTCGAAGTGACTGCTCTGAATAATGCACCGGGTGTTTATTCAGCCCGTTACGCTGGCCCGGGATGCAGTTATGACGACAATGTAAACAAATTGCTCTCGGAAATGGAGGGGATAACACAGCGCGACGCCCGGTTTATAACTGTAATTGCTTTAATTACTGAGGGGCAGGAACAATTGTTTGAAGGCAGGGTTGAAGGCTGCATTACTTTGCAAAAACGCGGCATCTCAGGTTTTGGATATGACCCGGTATTTGAACCTGAAGGTTATTCCCAAACTTTTGCTGAAATGAGCGAATCTTTAAAAAATAAAATCAGCCATCGCGGCAGAGCGGTTAAACTGCTGGCACAATGGCTGAAAAATCATAAATCTGCAAAAGGCTAAATATTAAAATCGCCTGAAGCCTCAGGTTGATAAACAATATTGGTAACCTTCATTTGGGCGATTCCGGTTGGAATCTTCCATTCCACTATATCACCAATCCTATATCCCAGCAATGCGGTAGCCACCGGAGCAAAAATCGAGATCTTCTGTTTGGAGACATCAGCATCTTCAGGATAAACCAACTGTATTTGCATGGTTTTACTGCTGTTCACGTATTCCATGGTTATGATCGAATTCATGGTAATTACATCTGCCGGCATTTTTTCGGGTGGCAATACCTTGGCGCGATCAAGTTCTGAAATAAGGAGACTCAAATTTACAGGGGCTTTAAGGCCACCACTGCGCGCGATATCAATGCGCTCACGCAAACGAGCCATATCTTTTGTACTTACTAAAATTTCTTTCATGGTAGTGTGATTAAAATAAAAAAACCGGTTGGAGGCCGGTTCAATTCAATGATGAATACAACGTGGCCGGAATTTATGTATAGAAATTCAAATGAATCATTAACAAAATGCGATTTTTTTTGCAAATGTAATTAACCAATTGCAATAAAGCAACATCAAAATAAAAACAAATGGAAAACAATTTAAAAACAGCGAGAAAACAATTTAACCAACACCCTGCGATTAAAATCAATGCTAAGATGTCTTATAAGAGACTTGATTAACAGTTGGTTAAAGATTATACTTTTGAATAATCATCCGGCGACGCCTGACCAGGTCGTTCAATTCAATGAGCATATTGCTATTCACTTCTTTCGCCATTGGAATAATGTAGTTTTCAGTTTGGTCGAGATAAGCACTAATTTTAGATACCTCATGAGAATCACGGTGCAAATCAGTCAGGTTGCTGATGCGGTCAGCACATTTAAGCACTTTTGCATTCCAACTTCCTTTTTCGAGCACCCGCTGCAGGTACTCATTTATAGTTTCCGAAGTCTTTCTAGTAACTTCCAGTACCAAATCCACCACGGCATTTCCATCGTGGTCAATATAGCGTATTTCATCCACCTCGGTAGCTGGCAACTCTTCAAACAAATCATGCAATAAAGAAGCTTTTAACAATACAGAATCATGTATCAAATGATAATCCAGCAGAATACCCAATGTTGCAAACGAATGCCTGAACTGGTTGCCACCCACTTTACGACTTACGCCAACAAGGGCAGTAGCTTTCAGAATATAAGGTGCAAGTATGAGTTTGCGTAATGCTGACAGGTCGTCCATAGATCTGGTTTTTGTACTGAAAACAAGTAAAACGGTAAAATGTTAGGGACAACAATCACAATGTGCGGTTGGAAAGGTAATTTTCCCATTTTTGCAATACTTCGAGCATATCGGGTGGCAACGCGGAGTCGAAATGCATATAATTGCCGGTTACGGGATGTGTAAAAGCCAGTGATTTTGCATGCAGGGCCTGCCGGGGAAGAATATTGAAACAATTTTCAATAAATTTTTTGTAACTGCCCGAAGTAGTTCCACGTAAGATTTGCATACCGCCGTACCGCTCATCTGCAAACAAAGGGTGGCCTATATGCTTAAGATGTGCCCGTATCTGATGCGTGCGACCTGTTTCAAGCTTGCATTCAACCAGGCTCACATAGCTATAATCCTGCAATAGTTTATAATGTGTTACAGCATGTTTTCCATGACTTGCATCAGGAAAAACAGCCATTACAAGGCGGTTGGATAAATTACGGCCTACATTTCCGGTTATGGTGCCTTCGGTGGGGCGGGGTACACCCCAAACTATGGCCTGATAAGTACGCTCAATGGTGTGATAAAAAAAATCGCTGGCAAGTTTCGATTGGGCTTCTTCGGTTTTGGCTACCAGCAAAATGCCGGAGGTATCCTTATCAATGCGGTGTACCAATAAAGGCATGGCATCCGGTTTTGCACCGGGTTGATGTTGTAAATGCCACAACAATGCATTAAGCAAGGTGCCGTCGAAGTTGGCGTATCCCGGATGAACCACCATTCCCGCTGCTTTATTTACCACCAACAAATGTTCATCCTCATACACGATATTTACCGGAATTTGTTGTGGATATATGGTCGTATCGCGTGGAGGGAAGGCAAGCACTACCGCAATCACGTCAAGTGGCTTAACCCGGTAGCTTGATTTTACGGGAATATTATTCACCAGAATATTGCCTGCTTTAGCTGCCTGCTGTATTTTATTCCGGGAGGCATTTTCGATGCGCAGCATCAGAAATTTATCGATGCGAAGCAAACCCTGACCTTTGTCCACCACCAGCCGGTGATGCTCATACAGCTCATTATCTGCATTTTCATCTTCAATGAAATCAGGCAGCTCGTGAAACTCGGTATTGTCAGACATAATCTCTGCTATAATCCTTTATCTTTTCATCAATTTGCCGGTGAACCGGGATTCATGATTAAGATCGCCCACCATAACCATATATAAGCCAGACGGAAGATGTCCTATATTGTTTTCACGTGTATAAGGTTTCTCCAGCATCAACCTGCCATCGGCACTGTAAAATCGTATAAATGGATTGGCAAAACGCCCGGTTTCAGGCAGTTCCACAACCACCCAATCATCAGTTGCAGGGTTAGGAAAAATACGTAATTGGGCTGTTTCTGATTGCTCATTCAATCCAACCACTTTTTCTTTACCCAAAACGGGACGAATCATGGGAGCTCCGGCATATAAACTGTTGTTCCATGGTCCGTTATATGTATTCCAGAAAACATAAGCGGAAGCGTCGTTATTCTTATCGAAACCAATATTCAGATTTTCGGGTGTGGTTTGTTCAAATCCAACGTAAAATATCAGATTGGGGAAATTCCCATGGCTAATATGAATAACGCTGTCAGTTTTATATAGAATAAAAGTGTTCAGACTATCGCTGTATTGCGGGTCATAGCCATAGCGTGAATAGATAAGCTCGCCCGGTTGTCCAAAATAATCGTTCCAAACGTTCAGATAAAAAGATTTAATATTTCCCTGCTTCAGGGTTTGATTAAAATACATGTTTACACCAATCAGAGAGTCGGGGCGGTTGAGCTTAAATTTCATGGCCATTTTCGCACCTGAAGGTGTTAAACCATACCCAGCTTCGGCAGATCCATCATCATAGGAGAGATAATTTGCAAATACCTGAACATGGCGGACAGTATCGTTTTGTTTGCGCCCTATGTTTGCCTGGGTATTCAGGATGTGAGTGGTCGTAAAAAACACTTTTTCCTGGGTGCCTATAGGAAATACAAAATTCACCGGTGGTCGTGAAAAGGGCTGATGGTCGACATAGCCAGCCGTAACAAAAGGCAACACAGCATAGTTTCCTCCATTGTACTCGTAAAATGGTTCTCCGAAATCGCGGGATACTTCATAGCGATAGGATGAATTATAGTCTTCTCCATCCAGATTGGTGATGAGCATGGTAAGCGTATCGCGCATAGCATTGATGAAGCCTTCCCTGTATTGATTGTAGGGCATAGAGGTATACCGGCTCAGCATATTGGGTGCCCTGCGCGCAAAAGCTACATCCCTGTGCAGGGTGTCGTAAATTCCCCTGTTGATGTTTAGATAAACGTAATCCACATTCCATTGATCTCCATTGCTTTGCCAATCGGGCACAATAGGATCCGCCAAACTAGCATAATTGCGGAAACGAAACCGGAATTTATCCGAATAATAACGAATGCTATCGTTAACCGGAACAACCACCTGACGGAACCACTTATTGTACTTATTGTGAAATTTCTGCAACGACATTCCGGGTGAACTCCATACCTGATGCCAGCTTTCAAGCACAATGGTATCACCGGGATTTATCAGTGTGTCATTCCCGTTAATAACAGTATCCGGAGGAATTATATTTACTATGGATTCATTGGGTGCCAGAAATTCGAGTACTAATGAATCGCCCGGGGCAGGCACATGGCCGTTCCCCTGTGGTTGATAATAAAAGCTAAAATACAGAGAATCAGAACGCTTTAATTTCCGGGGCAGGGGTTCAAAAATGGAATCAAGCCTTATCACGGCCGAGGTTAATACATCGGCAATAAAAGGGAAAGGACTGGCGTTTTCGTGTAACTCTCAAAGCCGGTTGATGGCGTCGAAAGTAGCTACACCAACTGTGGGAGGGTAAACGGCGTATTCATCATTAACAAATACATCCTCACCATCCCACAACAATGGATTTGGATAGCCTTCGCGCCCACTAAAATCATCGAAGAAAGGCAGGGTTAACGGTGGGCGGCTATCAAGCGATTGCCGTGATGCCGCATTTTCTGCGGCAATTTTCTTCAGCCTGGCATTCGTCTGTAAGGGAACAATAACTTCCTGGCCGTGAGCCATAAGACTTATAAAAAATATGCTGACGATAATAATATTTTTCATTGGTATAATGTTTCTTTCAATGACTTATTGCTATGAACAGCCGTATCTGTCTCCGGATCAGTCATTTTCCATGTTTGTTTCCAGCGTATCAGCCAATATCAAATTCAGGTACTCATCAAAATCAAATTTCTGAGGATCGCGAAACACCAGATTAACCGTTTGCCCCGCGTTGATTAGCATACCTTTCACAT
>JAQVEI010000203.1 GCA_028697695.1 Lentimicrobiaceae bacterium | reverse complement strand
CCCCGAAAAAGTAAAAACAAGTCTGAATATCTCATTGCAGATATGTGCCAATCTGGCCATACTATGTGAACCCTTTCTTCCATTTACTGCCGGGAAATTGAACACAATGCTCAATATGCCTGCGTTACCCTGGAACAAAGCCGGAAGTGCGGAATTAATTCAACCGGGTCATCAGCTCAATCAACCGGAACTGCTTTTTGATCGTATTGAGGATAGTGTTATAGAAGCCCAGGTGAATAAATTGCTCAACACTAAAAAGCAAAACGACCTGGACTCCACGTCAGTGGATGACTTTAAGCCGGTGGTTGATTTTGAAGATTTTAGTAAAATAGACCTACGCGTAGGAACCATACTTAAAGCTGAAAAAGTACCCAAAACCAAGAAGCTTTTAAAATTGACCATTGATACAGGCATTGACCAGCGTACTGTGGTTTCGGGCATTGCTGAATATTATGAACCCGACAATATAATTGGCAAACAGGTGAGTATTTTGGTTAACCTGGCCCCACGCAACATTAAAGGAATTGAATCCCGGGGCATGATTTTAATGGCTGAAGATTATGACGGTAAGCTCAGTTTCGTAGCACCCGACAGTTCAGGTGGAGCTTTGAAGCCCGGCAGCGGGATCAAATGATGCGAACTTGCACCTGCAAAACATGATTATAGCTGGTGTTGAGTAAATCTACAAAATCACCATTAAAAATCATCGCATTTCGGGAGCAGTAAAATACATCCGTTGCTGTGTTGCTGCGTGGTTTTGCTGTGCAGCTTGCTAAAAAGTAGTTCGCATGGCCTCAACCGGGTCAAGACGTGAAGCATTATAGGCTGGTACAAATCCGGAAACCAGGCCAATAATAGCTGAAACGGATACACCCAATGCAATATTTCCCATAGTAAGTATCAGATCCATATCAAACAATGCAGAAATGGCAAGGGTAATTACCCAGATGATAAACAAGCCAATAAGGCCGCCTATCACCGACAGGAATACTGCTTCGAACAGGAATTGCTGAAGGATAAAATATTTTTTCGCGCCCATAGCTTTTTGGATGCCTATCTGGGCCGTTCGTTCTTTTACAGAAACAAACATAATATTGGCAATACCAAACCCTCCTACGATAAGTGAAAACCCGCCTATGATCCAGCCTACTATGGCTACAATTCTGAATACGCTGTCGAAGCCTTGAGATATAACACTGGTTTCATTGATGGAGAAATCATCTTCCACGCCCGGTTTTAACTTTCTGACCGAACGCATAATACCGGTAAGTTCATCCCGCAACTCATCGTTGCTTACCCGGGGTCGGGCTCTTACCATAAGGGCAGCACCCAGATTGTCGGATTTTAAATCAATAAAATTTCTGATAAAGTTTACAGGCAGCAACACCTGATTGTCGGTGGAGTTGCCAAAATTTATATCCCCTTGTTTTTTAAGTACTCCAATGATATCTACCTTTTGCCCAAATATCTTTATCCGCTGTCCGATGGGGTTTGTATTTTCAAAAAGGTTTTTCACAATATCGTAACCCACTATGGCTACCGGACGTCCTCCGGCTGATTCTATGGGCGTAAAATACCGGCCCTGGTTGATGTCGAGAGGGGTAATGCGACTATATTCATAGGATACTCCTACTATAGAGGCATTGTCCACTGAACTGTTTCCATGTTTAACGTTCCGTCTTGTTGCCACCATATAAGCTACGGCTTCGGCCGCCTGGCTTCGCTTTTCCAGTTCGTTAAGATCGGCAACGTCAGGCTCCGGACGTTGAATATATTTCCACCACGGATAATCCTTACCACCCATTGCCCAGGGCCATTTTTGAACGTACAATACGTTGCTACCCAGTGAGCTTATGCTGTTGCGGATGTTCCGTTCAATAGAATCAAATACGGTGAAGACCGAAATTATTGAAAATATCCCTATGGTGATTCCCAGTAAGGATAATATGGTTCGAACCTTATTCACCAGAATCGCTGTTAGGGCGAAAGCATAACTTTCACGCAGCAGCCTAAGGAAAACAACAGATTGTTTCATGTTTTTTCTTTTCCGGATGTAAAAGTAAGCATTTACAGCATTCCACTGATACGAAATAATGTGTTTCTTAATCAAAAAATGGCGGTAAAGATGCAGTTAAGATAGACTGGCTTTGCTATATATTTCAATAAAAAAGCCGGAAAATATCCCGGCTTTAATCAATATGGCTATTGAAAATTAAACGGTCATAATGTCTTTTTCTTTCAGTTCAAAAAGTTTATCGGCTTTTTCAATATAGTTATCGGTAAGGGTTTGCATTTCTTTTTCAAGGATTTTAACTTCATCTTCCGGAGCCCCCTCTTTTTCTAATTTTTTGCCGGCATCTATGCCACCGCGTCTTACGTTACGTATGGTAACTTTGGTGTTTTCAAGTTCTGTTTTGGCTTTTTTAACCAGGTCGCGGCGGCGCTCTTCGGTGAGGGGAGGTACATTAATGCGCAATACTTCACCGTTGTTTTGTGGGTTAAAGCCCAGATTGGCCGCCATAATTGCTTTTTCGATGGGAGCCAGCATACTTTTATCCCAGGGTTGTACGATAATCTGACGCGGATCGGGGGTATTGATGTTGGCTACCTGATCAAGGGGAGACATGGCGCCATAGTAATCAACTCTAACCCCATCCAGCATGGCTGGATTTGCTTTGCCAGCACGTATTTTTTGAAACTCGCGTTCCAGGTGCTCAAAGGCATTTTGCATACTTTCTTCTGCTTCTTCAAGTATAAAAGAAATTTCTTCATTCATGAGTTCCGGTTTTTTTGATGATTTTGCTGTGGTTTGATTGGCAAATATACAAAAAACATGCCTTTAACAAGTGCCTGTTCAATCTGTGACCAGGGTTCCTATATTTTCACCTTGAAGTACGCGCATCAGGCTACCTTCATTATTCATATTAAAAACTACCACGGGCAGTTTGTTTTCCCTGCACATGGTAATGGCTGTAAGGTCCATTACTTTTAAGCGTTTTTCATATACCTCATCGAAAGTGATGGTATCGTATTTTATGGCATGGCTATCTTTTTCGGGGTCAGCAGAGTATATTCCATCCACCCGTGTGCCTTTCAGGATAACGTCGGCCTGAATTTCTGATGCCCGCAAAGCAGCAGCAGTATCGGTAGTGAAGAATGGGTTGCCGGTACCTCCGGCAACAATCACCACCTGTCCGTTGGACAACAATTCGTTGGCACGCCTGCGCGTCATGGGTTCAGTAACCGGTTGTACCTGCATTCCCGAAAGTATGGTTGACTTGACCTGTAACTTCTCCAGTTCACCTTGCATGGCCAAGGCATTGATTACAGTAGCCATCATACCCATATAATCGCCCTGAACGCGGTCCATACCTTTGGACATCCCCTGCAATCCCCGGTATATATTGCCTCCGCCAATAATAATAGCCAGCTCAACGCCCAGGCTTAAAGCTGACCGGATTTCGCGCGCGTAAGTGTTTAGCCTGGCAGGACAAATACCGTGAAGCTGCTCTCCCATAAGGGCTTCTCCACTTAGTTTTAACAGCACTCTTTTAAATTTCATACGTTTAATGTCTTATTTTTGAAGTTGTTATCTTTGGATATACCTTTAGTATTGATTTGAATCAATAGTCCGCCATACACCTGTGGCAGTCTGCGACCAACGGCAGCAGGAGAGGATATTTAGCATGTGGTCTGCGGGTTGCAAAACGTTTTTATCTGAATCTGCACTGTCCTGTATGCCTGTTTTTTGCAAAATAAAAAGCGGGCTGAAAATTTTGTTATTGCAGCCTGTTTTATTTAATGAACTACTCATCTCTGCCATGACAGTTTTTGTATTTTTTGCCACTGCCACAGGGGCAGGGGTCATTGCGGCCAACTTTTTTCTCCACCCTGATTGGGGCGGTCACCTGTCGTTCACTGGTTGGGTTGGCGCGGCTAAGCAGGTCAGCCCGCTCTTCTTTGAGTTTGCTGGTATCGGTACGTCTGGGAGCCTGGGCTTCTTTTACCTGCGAGGGTTCCTGAACGGGCAGATTAGCTTTTATGATAAAAGAGGTAATATCGCGGTTGATTTTTTGCAACAATATTTTGAATAGCTCAAAAGATTCAAATTTGTAGATAAGCAGGGGATCTTTCTGTTCATAAGTGGCATTTTGAACAGAACTTCTCAGCTCATCCATCTCACGCAGATGATCTTTCCAGGCATCGTCAATTACGGCGAGGGTAACCCCTTTTTCTATGGCCAATGTAATTTCGCGACCTTTATCGTTGTATGCTTTCCTGAGATTTGCCACCACCTGCATTGAATTTTTACCATCGGTAATAGGAATGGCAATATTTTCGTAACGCGACTGGTTTTCATACACTTCTTTTATTACAGGATATGCCCGCTGAGCCAGGTGGTCGCATTTGGACCGGTAACTCTGATATATTTTTTCGTATATCTCATCTGTAAGTTCTTCCCTATTTTTTTGAATAAACTCATTTTCAGTAACATATGCATCGGCTGCCAAATTGGTGAGCATGGCCAGACGATAGCCTTCAAAGTCACGGTCGTCCTGATAGGTAGAGACAATATTATCCACCACATCGTAAATCATGTTTGAAATATCCACGGCAAGCCTCTCACCATATAGGGCATGACGTCGTTTTTTATAGATTACCTCCCGCTGTGAGTTCATTACGTCGTCGTATTCCAGCAAACGCTTACGAATTCCAAAGTTGTTTTCTTCCACTTTACGTTGTGCACGTTCAATGGACTTGGTAATCATGCTGTGCTGAATTACTTCACCTTCTTTAAGGCCGAGGCGGTCCATTATTTTGGCGATACGTTCCGAACCGAACATACGCATAAGGTCATCTTCGAGTGAAACGAAAAACTGTGAGCTTCCCGGGTCGCCTTGTCGTCCGGAGCGTCCGCGCAACTGCCGGTCAACCCGTCGTGATTCGTGGCGTTCGGTACCAATAATGGCCAGACCTCCTGCCTGTTTAACGCCAGGGCCCAATTTAATGTCGGTACCCCGACCGGCCATATTGGTGGCTATGGTCACAGTACCAGCCTGCCCTGCTTCTGCCACAATATCGGCCTCGCGTTGATGCAGCTTGGCATTAAGTACATTGTGCCTGATGTTGCGTAGCTTCAGCATTCGGCTAAGTAGCTCGGAAGTTTCCACAGAAGTGGTACCTACCAGTACCGGCCTTCCTTTTTCAA
>JAQVEI010000202.1 GCA_028697695.1 Lentimicrobiaceae bacterium | reverse complement strand
AGTAACGGAAAAACGACTACAACGGGCTTGCTGGCTCATTTAATGCAGGCCGGTGGTTTGAATGCCATAGCAGCCGGAAACATTGGCCTGAGTTTCTCAAGGGCTGTAGCTGAAAAACAACATGAGTATTACGCACTGGAACTGAGTAGCTTTCAATTGGACGGGATACAAGATTTTCATGCCCACATAGCTGTATTACTCAATATTACGCCCGATCATCTTGACAGATACAACCATAGTTTTGATGCTTATGCTGATGCCAAGATGCGCATCATCCGCAACCAGTCGGCATCTGATGCTTTTATCTGGTGCAGCGATGATCAAACCATTCAGCATAAAGTAAAACAATACAAGCCCCGGGCAAAACAATATCGCTTTAGTCTTTATTCAAAGGAAGAAGAAGGGGCCTATCTGGAAAACAACAAAATAATCTTTAATATAAACGGTGAAATATTTACTATGACACTAGAGGAACTGGCCCTTCAGGGCAAACACAACATTTACGATTCCATGGCTGCAGGCATTGCAGGTAAGCTCATCGGGCTCCGGAAAGAAAGCATCAAGCAAAGCCTGGCTGACTTTAAAAATGCAGGCCACCGGCTGGAGTATGTAGCGAACATCCATGGCATCGAATTTATTAATGATTCAAAAGCAACCAATATAAATTCCACCTGGTTTGCCCTTGAATCGCAGTATAAACCGGTGGTGTGGATTGCCGGCGGAATTGACAAGGGCAACGATTACAGTAAACTCACCGAATTGGTAAAACATACGGTGAAAGCAATTGTATGTTTAGGTGTACATAATGAAAAGCTCATAAAAGCTTTTGCTCACCTGGTTCCGGTAACCGAGACTCATTCTATGGAAGAAGCAGTAGAAAAAGCCTATACTCTTGCCGGGAAAAATGAGGTAGTGCTGCTTTCACCGGCTTGTGCCAGTTTCGATTTGTTTGAAAACTATGAAGACAGAGGCCGGCAATTTATAGCTGCCGTAAACCAACTTTGACATAAAGCATATATGAAGGTAATCTTAAAAAATATTAAGGGTGACAAAGTAATATGGGCAGTAGTTTTTCTATTGTCCATATTCTCGGTGCTTGCTGTGTACAGCTCTACGGGAACGCTGGCATACAGGAAGCACGCAGGCAATACCGAATATTACCTGTTGAAACACCTTGGTATTTTATTGTTTGGATTGGGTATGATGTTTTTATCGCACAATGTACGCTACATCTATTATGGCCGTTTGGCACAAATGGCGCTCATTTTGTCAATACCCCTTCTGGCCTATACCCTGTTTTTTGGAACCAGCCTGAACGAAGCAAGCCGTTGGTACACCCTGCCCTTCATTAATATTACTTTTCAGCCTTCTGATATGGCCAAACTGGCTTTAATAATTTATCTGGCCAGGCTACTTGCCAAAAAACAGGATGAAGTTCATGACTTTAAAAAAGGGTTTGTTTCTTTAATTATCCCCGTGTTGATTATTACCGGCTTGATATTACCGGCCAACTTCTCATCGGCAGCCATGTTGTTTGTAACCTGCCTGGTAATCATGTTTATTGGTAGGGTAAAACTTAAATTCTTAATCCTCTTTAGTTTGTCCGGCTTGATGGCGGTATTTCTGTTTATCCTTTTGGCAGGCAATATTTCGCAAGTCAGTGGCAGGTTTGGCACCTGGCAAAACCGCATTGAAAATTTCAGCAGCGGCGACAGTGAATCCAATTACCAGGTGGAACAGGCAAAAATAGCCATAGCCACCGGCGGTATAACCGGAAAAATGCCCGGCAATTCGACCCAAAAGAACTTTTTACCACACCCTTATTCTGATTTTATTTTTGCCATTGTAATTGAAGAATATGGTTTGATAGGAGGCACTATACTGGTGTTGCTGTATTTGATATTGTTCTTCCGGGCTGTGAAAATAGTAATCAAAAGTCAGCGAAATTTTGCTGCTTTTTTAACTTTTGGTGTTGCATTTAGTCTGGTATTCCAGGCTATGGTGAATATGATGGTTGCGGTAAACCTATTGCCGGTTACAGGCCAGACCCTGCCAATGGTAAGTATGGGTGGCACCTCCATATGGTTTACCAGCATAGCCGTTGGCATCATATTAAGTGTAAGTTGTGAAGTAGAGCGCGTTGAATCAGCGGCGGCTGAGCGTAAAATTCAAAAACATGAACCTGAAACAGTAAAAGAAAATGTCATTGCCTGAAACCCGAATCATCATCAGCGGCGGAGGTACCGGGGGACATATTTTCCCGGCCATTGCCATTGCGGACAGCATAAAAAAGGCAAGCCCACATGCCGAAATACTGTTTGTGGGAGCTCTTGGCCGTATGGAGATGGAAAAAGTACCTGCAGCCGGGTATGATATCGAGCCGTTATGGATAAGTGGTTTGCAACGGCGGCTTACGTGGAAAAATTTATTGTTCCCTGTTAAATTACTCCACAGTTCAGTTCGTGCACGCAAAATCATCCGTAGGTTTCAGCCTCAGGCAGTGGTTGGTGTTGGCGGGTATGCCAGCGGCCCAACAGTAAAAGCAGCAGCCGCTATGGGTATTCCAACCATTCTTCAGGAGCAGAACTCATACCCCGGAATAACCAATAAGATGCTGGCCAAAAAGGCCGAAAAAATATGTGTTGCCTACCCGGGTATGGAAAAATATTTTTCAAAAAACAAACTCATCATTACCGGTAACCCCGTGAGGTCCTCCATCATCAATGCAAAAGCAAAAAAGACTGAAGCCATTGACTTTTTCAACTTGCAAAACAATCGCATCACCTTATTGGTTGTGGGTGGTAGCCTGGGTGCCCGCACCATTAATGAGAGCATACATAGCGGGTTGAAACGCCTGTCGGATGCCGGCATTCAACTTATCTGGCAAACAGGAAACACTTATGCTCCTCTGGCAGAAGCAGCAGTACGCCCTTTCGAACAATCGGGCATACGCACATTTAATTTTATCGCACGCATGGATCTGGCTTATGCTGCCGCTGATATTGTGATATCGCGTGCTGGTGCACTTGCCATATCTGAATTGTGTGCTACTGCACGTCCTTCAATATTGGTACCATCGCCAAATGTTGCGGAAGATCACCAAACGAAGAATGCCATGGCACTGGTTAAGGAGAAAGCGGCTCTGATGGTTAAGGATAAAGATGCGGCTGACAATTTAATTACTCAGGTACTTAAACTTGCAGCAGATGCGGCAGCCCGTCTTGAACTAAGCGAAAACATTTCCAAAATGGCCCATCCGGATGCCGCTTTTCAAATTGCCCGGGTAGTTTTGGATTGCATAGAAAATAAAAAAACAAAGCTATGACTACACATCTTAATCTGGTTTATTTTATAGGCATAGGGGGCATTGGCATGAGCGCCATTGCCCGCTACCTGTATAAGGCCGGAGTAAAAGTGTATGGTTATGACAAAACCGCCACTGTACTTACACGGCAACTAGAAGCTGAAGGAATGCACATACATTATAATGATGAACCTGAAAACATTCCTGCAGAAACTGACCTGGTGGTTTATACCCCGGCTGTACCCGCCGATCTCGAGCTGATAAAAGCAGTAAAATCCAGGGGACTGCTTATGCTGAAACGGGCAGAATTCCTCAATTACATCATTCAGCTCAAACAAACCATAGCTGTTGCCGGCACCCATGGCAAAACAACCATTTCCGGAGCGATAGCGCACATCTTTAATCATTCCTCCTATGGTTGTACTGCCTTTTTAGGCGGAATAGCCAAAAACTATCAATCCAACCTCATTCTCAATCCCGGCAGCGAGGTGGTTGTGGTTGAAGCAGATGAATTCGATTATTCATTTTTGAAATTAGACCCTGCTTTGGCGGTAATTACCGCGGTTGATGCCGACCATCTTGATATTTATCACACCCTTGAAACACTGCAGGAAGCATTTGCCGACTTCACCTCAAAAATAAAAACCGACGGTATACTGCTTATTAAACAGGGAGTAAATATTCCTGACAAGCTGCAAAAAGGGGTAAAACGTTATACCTATTCTTTGGATAAAGAGGCAGATTTTATGCCTTTAAATTTACAGCTCGAATCCGGTTTGTACGGCTATCATCTTAAAACTCCTACAGGAATGATAAGAGATTTGAAGCCTGCTGCCCGGGGAAAATTTAATCTGGAAAACAGCATTGCGGCGGCGGCAGCAGCCTGGCTTTTTGGCGTAAGTGAACAAGAAATCCGTAATGGTATCAACAGCTTTACCGGCATGGTGCGTCGCTTCGATGAACGGGTTAACCTTCCCGCTGTTACCTACCTGGACGATTATGCCCACCATCCCAACGAAATTAGTGCATGCATTGAATCGGTAAAAGGGATTTATCCCGGACGGAAGATTACAGGCATATTCCAGCCTCATCTTTTCTCCCGCACACGAGACTTTATGGATGAATTTGCCCATAGTCTGGAAGCATTGGATACCCTGCTGCTAATGGATATCTATCCTGCAAGGGAGTTACCTATTCAAGGAATTCATTCCAGGGCGTTGCTATCAAAAATTAATTTGGCTGAAAAGTATCTGCTAAGCCCGGAAGAAATATTGGATTATATAACAAACAATCATTGCGACATTTTGCTAACCATGGGTGCCGGCAATATTGATCAATTGGTTATTCCTATAGAAACATTGTTGAACGAAAAGTACCGGAAATGAGAAAAATTGTAATAACCACAGTTTGGGCGTTACTGCTGGCCGGTATTGGAAGCTTGTTTGTTTTTGCCAATAAAAAACAAGGTACCGAAACATGTCGTAGCTTAAATGTGATGATTGAATATAACGGAGCAGACCCGTTGATAGATGAAAGCTACCTGATTAAACTTATTACAAAAGAAGGTATCAGAATAAAAGGTCAGCCTTTAAAAAGCATTCCGGCTATAGCCATAGAAGAGTTGCTGAACAATGACCCTTACATATCAAAATCTTCGGTTCGTATAGGTGTGGATGGCATTGTAAATATATTCGCGAAACAGCGCATCCCTTTGGTAAAGATAGTTTCGGACAATGGAAAGACATTTTATCTTGATATGGAAGGAGCGGTTATGCCTTTAAATCCCGGGTTTCCTGCGAGAGTAATGGTAGCCACCGGACATATAAAAGCACATGTCCCGGCAAAAGAAAAAGTGCGGGATAGGATGAACACTGAGCCCAAGGGTTTATTGAGTACAGAGTTACAGAAA
>JAQVEI010000201.1 GCA_028697695.1 Lentimicrobiaceae bacterium | reverse complement strand
ACTACTGGAAACCGCAGTAGTAATTTCGGGCAGCCACAATGACGAACTTGAAATAAAAGCTTATACCAATGGCGATTATCATAAAAAGAGCATCAAACGCTTTAAACTTCCTTTTGACAAGTCAGACGAAGAAGACAAAAGCCTGAACGGCAATGTTGGTATTATAATCGTAAACAATATGCTGCTCACAGGCTTTGATGCTCCCATTGAGCAAGTAATGTATTTGGACAGGGTTGTTGTTGCACACAACTTGTTGCAAACCATAGCCAGGGTAAACCGTGTTGGTCCCGTAGGCAAGGATAAAGGTTTTGTTGTGGATTATGTAGGCGTAGGTCATCACCTCAAAAGGGCTTTGGATGTATATGCCGAGAAAGAATTGCAGGAAATTGTGGATTGTATTTCGGATGATGATGCCGAACTGAACGATTTGATAAAAGCCCATCAAGATATTTGGGACTTCTTGAAGGTATATGGACTGGAAGACCTTTCGGATTCGGACGCCTTCTTTGACGTGTTTTATGACGAAGACATCCGCTTTGAATACATCAAACTATATAACACACTGACGAGCTGTTTCAATACCGTATTGCCACGCAAAGAAGCACTGGAGTTTTTCAATGACTGGAAAGCCTTTACGGAAATCAATGCCTTGGCAAACAAGCATTTCCGTGATGGCAGATTCAGTATGAAAGGCATACCGCCCAAACTGAGAGCCATTGCGGACGAGTATTTAATCTCCAAAGGGATTGAACAGCAAGTAGCTCCCATTTCCATCATTGCAGATGACTTTTTCAATAAAGTAGTCGCCACCAAAAAACGGGAAAAGACCAAAGCAGCCGAAGTAGAACACGCCATTCGTCACTTCATTAATTTGAACATTGACGAAGACCCGGAATTGTTTGCATCCTTTGCCCAAGCCTTGGAAGAAATTCTAAAAAACTTCAAAGGAAACTGGAAGCTGATTTATGAAGAATTAGAAAAGCTACGGGAGAAAATAAGGAATCGGGAAAAGGAAGAAACCTATGGCTTAGACCGCAAAAAGCAAATGCCATTCTTCCGCATTTTCAAAGCCGAGTTGTTTGACAATCGGGATCTAACCGAAGATGAAATTGCTCGAAATGTGAACCTGACACAGCACATCTTCAACTTGGTTGCTACCGAAATAAAACTAACGGGTTTTTGGGATGCTACCCCAGCACAACTAAAATTAAAAGCTGAATTGCAGAAGATATTATTATCGCCTGAATTCAAAGACTTGCCGAATATCATCATCAAGCGAAATGAAATCATTTCAAGAATAATGGAACTGGCAAAAACCAATCATTTCAAAATTGTGAACGAGTAATGATAATAGAGTATCAAATTAAATATTCCAACCGCAAAACCCTCAACATTTCTGTTGAAAGGGACAGGAGTATTATTGTCCGTGCTCCACATTACCTCACCGCCGAAAAAATTGATAAAATCGTTCAGTCAAAAAGACAATGGATAAAAGAGAAACTCAACCATACTCAGAAATATCCACTGGTAGGGGACAGCAAAGAATTTGTAAGTGGCGAAACACTAATGTATTTGGGTAAAAACTATCAATTGTTGGTGGTTGATGAAGAATTTGAAGACATTCAGTTTGACCAACGCTTCAAAATTTCAAAAGCCAATCAACCCAAAGCCAACGAATTGTTCAAGAAATGGTATTTGAAACAAGCCTTGATAAAAATCGAACCCTTAGCCACCAAATACGCAAAGAGTTTAGGTGTTCAATACAATCAGTTTAAGACCTCCGAAATGAAATACAGATGGGGTTCATGCACACCTGCCAACAACATTATTTTCAATTGGCGAATCATCAAAGCCCCAATGTATGTGCTGGAATATTTGGTTGCCCACGAATTAGTTCACTTATTAGAAAACAACCACACACCAAGATTCTGGAATATACTTTCTATTCAAGTGCCAAACTACCAAAAAGCAAAAAATTGGCTAAAAAAACACGGTAGTGTTCTTGAGGTTGATTTTTAGTAAACATGATGGAATTCACCTAACCCATCGCTCGGAGTCTATGTCTGCGTCGACCAATCTGTCCCCAGCTCTATGACTATACCAACTAATCCTCACTAAAGTCTCTCAAATCATTTGTCAATTTTTAAAGCTAACTACAACGCCATCTTCACACCATTTTGCTTAAACCAATTCCCTGATAAAGCATAAACTAAAACCATATTTATAAATGGAATACCCGGGAATACTAACACTTCTATTTCTTGCATCCAATAACCAGAAATTTTAGAAAGATGAAAACACCATTTTTATTTACAATTGTTTTAGCAATAGCAATTTCACATTATGCTTGTCAGGCTATCGAAATTATTGAGCCCGATTCTCCTCAAATTCCTCATGGTGCAATATGGAAAAAAGAAATCATCCGTCGCGATGCACCTTTACCCTGGTTCCATACAGTAGCAATTTGGGCACAGGCAGCAACAATGGTTCCAGGTCAGTCTCAAAATATCAAAGCAGTAATTACAATCGACTATTGGCAGGTGATTGAAGTGCATAATGGAGATAGTACAATTGTCTTTACTGAGGATTATGACTACATATCACCTAAATACTTTTCTATAAATGAAGCTGGTCTGTATTGCCGCTACCCAAAATGGTTTGATCCGGACTGTGATGATTATCATGCTAAGGCATTCAACATGAGAGCTCAGAATGGTTTTCTTCAAATCGATATGTCCCAAACTCCAGACAACATTGTGCATTGGTGGGCTCCACGTCTATCGTATAAGCAAAACGCTGTTTACGTCATTAAATGTAATTTGAAAATTGAAGGTGCCACGGCCGTGCAGTTTGGAATGGATTATTGGAGGAATTTTTATGTCGGATACAATATGTTTGATCCAACTTGTCAACAGTCTAACAACTGTGAAGCCTGGATAACAAATTGGATTACCGACACTGACGGATTATTCGTAACCGTATTTGTTCCCGTGCGTGATTAATTTGTATGGAAGTTTGGAAATTACTATCAAAACTTTGCTCAAAGACCTTCTTTTCATTAATTTTATATGCTTTACTTCACAAAGTTATCATAAATATGCATCAATCTATCAATTTTTTACGACCTCTTTTTCTCTCAGTACCGCAATAATATTGTTATTTAACAACTGAAAATATGAAACTATATTTTTCTGTTATCTTAGGTCTTTTATCATTGTTTCAGCAACCTGTTTCTCAGTTTCAAAGTGAAATAGATGAAAATAATATCGTCACCGAAGTTGATCGGGAATTAATAGTGAAACTGGTTAACGAATTCAGAAGATCTGGAATTAAGAGTTATACTTGCGAATCAGAAACTCCTGAGCCTCTTGTTTGGAATACGGAACTTGCTCATATCGCTTCTGTTCATTGTATGGATATGTATCAGAATAATTTGTCTGGCCATTTTGGATCAGATGGATCAAACCCGGGCGAACGTCTTAAAAAATATGGATATAAACACAATGCAGCTGGCGAAAATGTTGCTGTAGGTGATTATACCGAATCAGAAATAATTTCAGCTTGGATGCGCAGCCCTGGCCATCGTAAAAATATCTTAGATGCAAGGTTTCATAAAATTGGCGTTGCAAGAGTTGGGAAATACTGGACAATGCTATTGTCAAACTAATGCTGGATTGCATTTTTTCCTGTAAATAAATTTTGCGATTTTTTGCTTTGCCAGATGTCGGTCAAAAATGTGTGTGTTTATGTTCAAAATAATGTCACCTCACAACCAATGCTTCTGAGATGTTGGTAACATTTTAGAGGTGGTAAATTCAGGTATCAAAATAATTGAAAGCTAAGCATGTTGGAAATAATTTTATTAAAAAAAACTATCATTTCTAAAGAATACTTAGCTTTGATCATTGCAAAGAATATGTCTGCCAGTACCTAAAATATTAACAACTGGATTGAGCATGTCGGCCTGCTCTGCATCTAAACTATTGAGCTATTTTTTTTTAAATTTATGCGCCATGATGACATCAATTAACGAAATCACTTTAGTTTACAACCAGCTACTTGAATCCAGGCACAAAGGACTTGTAGATAGCTTCATAAAAAAAGCAATTCGCTACGCTCGTTTGCGTGTGGACTGGTATCAGTCTGATACACCATCACGTGTTCAATTAGATGCCGAACGAACCCGCGCGCATGATGCATTTATAGATGCCTGTAATATTCTTAGCCGGAATATGATCAAAATTGGCGAAAATGCTGAGTGGAGATTAAAACTAGGAAACAACAGAAAGGATATAGGCGATTTCGCTTGTATGCTGCATGCAGTTATTGGGATCAAAGCCAGATAAACAGGATCATAATATTTATTACGCAGAACACACCAACCCATGAAAAAATACGCCATCGCCGGAAAAACTAACAAAAACCAAAATAAAAAATTCAATGGCGACTATTTTGAATTCGCCTCTGTTAATGGTTTCGAAATATTAACATTGGCCGATGGTGTCGGTTCACGCCCTTGCGATTATGAAGCATCAAAACTGAGTTGCAATTTGTTTATAGAAAAATGTAAGGCTGCCCTTAAACCCGATTCACCCATTGATGTTTTTATGACCGACTCACTTGCCGATATTGATATACACCTATCAGAAATGAAAGGTAAATGTCAGGGACTTTTAGCTTGCTTCGTTGCAGTAATTTGGCCTGTCGACAAAGATTATTTTTATTTTGTCAACCTTGGTGACACCAGATTATATATTTATACACAAAGCAACGAAATAATTCAAATCACCAAAGACGAAGCAGAAGAATCCGTTGTTAGAGACAAAAGTGGGAAGGTTACTTTCTTCTCTGAAGGCACCGTCGCAAAATCGCTCATAACAAATTCACTGGGCATTGGTAACAGTCATATTAAAATTGAATCCCACGAATGTTCTTCTGCTGACATGCTAATGCTCTCTTCTGATGGTTTTTACGGATGCAATCATGATGCTATAGCATTACTGATTAAAAATTGTACAAAATATGAAGACCTTCAAAAAGGGTTCGATAAAACATTCAGTGCGTTAGATTTCAACTTTAAGGATGATGCAACGGTTTTGATGCTCAGAAGAAATGATTTCGATTTGTTATCAGCATCATCTGAACAGCTCAAAAATCAAATTTCTGTGCTTGATCAAATTCCCAAAAACCTGCAACTTACTTTTCTAATCAAGCAACTCGAG
>JAQVEI010000200.1 GCA_028697695.1 Lentimicrobiaceae bacterium | reverse complement strand
AACCACTAAATCCGATGAAAAAAAACCTCTTCGTTTTGGTCGCTTTATGAACCTTGCTGACTGCATGTAATAAAGCCACCACTCAAAAAGAGTACTTTAACGATGGAACTTTGAAGTCGGAGAAAACCTACGAAGAAGTTAAGGGTGAACAAACACTGGTTCATGAAGTAAGTTACCATTCCACAGGCGAAAAATATATGGAAGGCAGCTATGTGAACGGCATGCGTGAGGGTAAATGGACCTCATGGCATAAAGATGGCCGGCTATGGAGTGAAGGCGAATTTAAACAGGATAAAAGCCATGGAGAACGAAAAGTGTATTATCCAAATGGCAATCTGCATTACAAAGGTTCGTTCGATTTGGGGAAAAGGGTGGGCAACTGGATCTTTTATGATGAAGATGGCATAAAGATCAATGAAATCAATTACGATAGCATCCCTGCAACAGGCATTAAGTAAAATTTTTTAACATTTTTTCAAACTTTCCCGGACTTTCGTTTGCCTTTTAGGCGAACTTTTCATATTTTTGTCCTCTGTCAGAGGACTACTCTCTCGTATACTGCCCGCCCGAAACTCACTCCCTTTACCAGTCGTCTTTCACTCCATAATCCTATTATGTATGAAAACCGTTATAGTATATGTTGACAATCAGGGTGCTATAGAAAAGATAGCCCGCTTAATCGGCAATGCACTACCTGTGAGTAAGGTAACCCTTATCAATCTAAAAAAAACGGATACCTGCAATCTGGAAAATTATGATGTAGTTATTCTGGGCTCTTCGGCGCAATCGCTCAGGACAAACCGTGAAATGCGTAGCTTTATCAATAGAAATGTATGGACATTGCTTCGGAAAGAACTTGGTTTGTATGTTTACGATTCTCAGCACCACAACACAGCACATCTACCCGATTTTGCTTTTCCCGATGAATTGAAAGCACACTCGAAAAGCTGCCGGGTGATTGGACGCCCGCCCGATTATCAATCCATTGGCTTTATTGACAAATTACTTGCAAGAAGAAGACAAAGAAGTTTAGAAAACGAATCCGATATAAACACTGCACATCTCAATACATTTATAGAAGAGATGTTAAGGTAATGCTGTAACAAAACAGTTAGAATTATCACAAGCCTGTCGTGGCACCCGGCTTTCCCTACTGATATTAAATAAGGATTTACATTGGGATGTATTTCCTGAATTTCCACTTCATTGAAAATAAGCGTTAATCTGTGTAATCTGCGAGCATGGCTGCGCCAGCAGACAAAGCAGAATTGGGGGTAGATACGGGCACAAAGATCAAGAACCCTGTAGGGGTTCAACTTTTTCAAAGGGTACATGGGTTGGTTCAACCCCGCTGGGGATTTATCATTTTGCAGCACTTATTATTCAATGGCAATAACCAGATATTTTGAAACCGACCAGAATTGTGAAGGATTTTTAATCACCAAACTATCGGCCATTTTCCCGGTTTTGTATATTTGGTAGGAAGTTGAGGGATGAGTGGTTATTACTTCTGCCTTTTTACCCATTAAAGCAATGCTATGCAAGTCGGTCAGGTCAACACGTGTAAAGAAATCACGGTTAAAATCGTCTTTTAACTTTTTATTTCGACCCATACCGGCGAAACCGCCTTCCCGTGTAATTACATTTTTTTCCAGCAGTTCTTTGCGTGTGCCAATGGCATAATAAGCGGTGTTAAGTGCTTCTTGTTTTTCCAGGATTTCCTTACGTTTAGCTTCATTTTCAGCAGTAAGCTGATCAACATTCTCCGACAGCAACTCCACCCGGATATTCATTTTCTCCAATTCATCGCGCAAACCGGCAATCTCAGCATCCTTAACCTCCATATCACGGGTTAAGCGGTCGAGCATTTGCTGAATAGCGCCGGTATTGCCTTCAGATTTACGCAATTTGGCGCGAAGTTCCGCAATGGTTTTTTTATTTTGGTTCAACAAGTCGTATATAATGCTGAAGTCGCGTTTTATCTGGGCTTCCCGGTCAGCAGATATTTCTCCTTCGATACCGGAGGTACTTTTAGTGATGATAAGTTCTGCCCGTTTAATTGAATCAAAATTGGCCTGTATGGCATTAAATGTTGTTACATAGGCAAGCAGGGTGGTATCTTTGGCAACACCGGACGACAGCAAACTATCATAGCGGGTTTGCAGGGCGGTATATTCATTTTTATAATTGTTGCATGAAGAAAACAGTATGGTAATCCACAGCAATAAAACGAGTTTTTTCATATAAAGGCTTTTTTAATTTGGCGTGCAAATGTAGATCAAAATTTGTCTTCAGAAAACTTCTTTTCTTTTATTTTAAACGTATGTCGGCCTGAGCTTCCTTTTCGGAAATTTCGAGATCAATTATCAATAAATTGCGGAGCTTATCCCATCTCCAACGATCGTAGGGGCTGCCGTTAAGCATGATGTGCACAGGCTTGCTAAACACATGATGAACAAACAATTCCAGGGGATACTTTTCATTCAAAAAGCGGGGTGAACCTTTGGATTTGATCATAGAAACCGAAAGCAGGCTGTCAGCATAACGGGCTTCAAAATCCATCATTTCATACTCTCCTTTGGCAAAGGCTCCAAAAGTTTTTCCATCATCATTATATAATGTGTACACAGAATGTGAGACAGTTGAATCGGGATAATAATGCATCATGAAGTTATTGAGCGAATATTCGGCCGTATTTTTCATGGATTTTGCAAGGGGTATAAATGAACCTCCTTTAACAAATACGGGAATGTGATCGGGTTTTAGGTCAACTTCATGGGTTTTGCCGCCTTCATACTGGTTATCGTCAAAAAAACCGGTCCATTGACTGCCCTGGGGAAAATAGACGGACTGTGTCCGGAGTCCGGGTGCTTTAACCGGAGAAACCAGGAATGCATTGCCCCAAAGGTAGGCAGAGTCGTAAGTAAGCAATTTGGGGTTATGTTGTTCATTAAAAAACAAAGGAATCATAAGCGGGGCTCCTGTCTGATTGTTTTTAAACACCAGATTGTAGTTATACGGCAACATGGCATATCTGAGTTCTATGGCTTGTTGCGCCAACTTCAGGGTGGATTGTTTTTGAAACACGGGTTCAGCCGGGATATGTTCCTGGGCATGAGGCCTGAACAGCGGCTGAAACACCCCGTACTGTAGCCAGCGGACATACAGCTCATTGTCGATGGTATCTGCGCCGGCAAAACCGCCCAGGTCGGAGTGCATATATGCCAGGCCCTGCATCCCCATCTGCAGGGCAATTTCGGGCTGGGATACCAGGCCGCCCCAGGAACGGCTCACATCGCCCGACCAGGGTATCATTCCATAGCGTTGGGAACCGGCATAACCTGCCCGCATGAGTATAAAGGGGCGGGTATCGGGAAAATCACGACGATACCCCTCGAATATCATTTTTGCCCACTCATGTCCATAGGCATTATGCAATTCATCCGCCGAGCCTGATACATGCTGCAACCCTGACGGATGAACCTCCGGCTCACCCAAATCGCCCCACCAGCCATCAACGCCTTCGTTAATCAATCCTTTATAAATATTCCAGAACCATTCTTTGGCCTGTGGTTTAAAAATGTCAATCAAACCGGTATTGCCAAAATAAAAATCATAGGTAAAAGGACTGCCTGTGCTGTCGGTCGCCAGCACACCTTTTTCCACGGCCTCTTTCCAGCGATTAGAGGTGGTGAGAATAAAAGGTTCTGTAACCAGAATAGTTTTGATGTGTTTTTTTGCAAACCGCTTCATCATGCGTTGCGGGCGCGGGAAACTATCGGCATACCAGGTCAAATTGCCCATACTGCCCTGTATCTCCTTTCCAAACCAATAAATATCAATTATAACGGCATCGAGCGGTACATTTTTACGTTCAAACAGCTTTACCGTGCTTTCGGTTTCGGCCTGGGAATGATAGCCAAACCTACTGCTAAAGTTACCCAGTGCCCAGCGGGGCAGCATGGGCTGCCGCCCGGTAAGTAAGGTGTATTGCTTTACCAGGTCGAACCAGTCGTCACCCGCAATAACATAATAATCAGGGGTGCCTGCTATGGTTTCGTAGTTCACTTCGTTGGTATGGCGGCTATCCAAATCCAGCCATCCCAGACTTGCATTATCAAACAATACCCCATACAAACGTGAACTGTAGAACAAAGGAAGCGTATAATTCATCAATTCCGAATGCGTTTCATACCCGTAGTGCGCCCGGTTGTAAAGCATGAGGCGTTGGCCGCGATGATCCATGCCGGTGACCCTCGCCCCTCCCCCGTAAAGCACTTCGTCGGCACCGATACTAAAGTTTAACTTTTGTAATGAATCCAAAACAAAACCTGCCTTTTCGGCAATGAGTAGCTTATCTTTATAATAATAGGAAATGGAAAAGGGCTGTTTGGAAATGCGCACCTGCATCCCTCCCGAAGTAAGGATAATGTGATTGCCTTCCTCCAAAAGGTGAAAAGAATTGACCATCTGTTTTTTTCCTGACTTGATAAATGAAAAGTCCTTAACCTCAATATTATCAGGGAAAAAGCGCGTATGAATAATGTTGTCATTGCATGGGTGTATCCTATAGCGGCCATCCGATACAGTAAGCTCTACGCTGCCTTCATTGAGCTTAACTGCCTTGAATTGCCGGCTGCCCGGCTGAGCCGAAGCGTTTAAAAGCAAAAACAGATACAGAAAACCATATAATACAGTCTCACGCATAAGATTGATGTTTTGTAAATAAGGGATAAAATTAACCAAAATTAATCTAAATAGCTGTTTTATCTGTTTTAACCGCCATATTTGGTGTCCGGGAAACATTATTCCGGCATACAAAGGCCTGCATTTCATGCATTTTATGACTAAAACAGCCAAGCTATAGCATTTTTAACATATCATTAACATTGTGTGTGTCGGTAGGTTTAATTTTTGATATTATATTTGCTGCTGAATCAAATACCTAAGAAAACATGAAAAAATTTGCTCTTTTATTTTCAGCCATTGCAATGGTTTTTGCTTTTTCAGTAAGCAGTGTAAATGCCCAGAATGTACCTGGTAAGAAGTCGACCGAAAAAACCGTAACAGCTAAGTCAGCTACTGCTGCTCCTGCTGTTCAGGAAAAAGACACCAAAGGTGATTGCGGTACTTCAACTGCCACCAAGTCGAAATCAACAGCCAAAAGCGACTGTTCAACACCTTGCACTGATCAGGCAAAATCATCTTCATCCTGCTGTGACAAGAAAACTTCA
>JAQVEI010000199.1 GCA_028697695.1 Lentimicrobiaceae bacterium | reverse complement strand
ATTCCAACGGCTTAAAGAAGATGAAAACGATAGACTGAAACTCGAATGGAACCTGCAACGTACATTGGCAAAAGTGAATTATCGCATTCATACCGATGCCATTAAAGAAAACCTTATTCCAAAGGAACTGAGTAAGAAAGAAATTAATTTTGTGTATGCAAATGAAGCCGATATGCTCAATATGGCTCTGTTTGGTAAAACAGCCCAGCAATGGCGAAACGAAAACCCCGATGCCATTGGAAATATCCGCGATATGGCAACCATTGAGCAATTGGTGGTTCTCAGCAACCTCGAAAGTATAAATGCTGTGCTCATTCATCAGGGATTACTACAATCTCAAAGACTTCAGCAACTCAATCAGGTGGCTATTACACAAATGAAATCATTGTTAGGAAATACGCAACTAAAACGTCTGAACCGGAATTCGTCAGATTAAATGATTTATTATGATTGAAGAAGAATACAAGTATTCAGAACTTACCGGAAAAATCATTGGTTGTGCGATGAAAGTTCATAGTGCTTTAGGGAATGGTTTTCGGGAAGTTATTTACCAACTGGGAATTGTGAATCCTCAAATTGTATTAACGCAAAGTTTCATTTAAATGGAAAAAACTGAAATAAAAATATATACTGCAGAGGATGGAAAAACAACCGTTGAGGTTCGCCTTGAAAACGACACGGTTTGGCTTAACCAAAACCAATTGGCACATCTATTCGAGACAGAACGGTCAGTAATCAATAAACACATTTTGAATATTTATCAATCAGGCGAACTGGATGAAACTGCAACTTGTGCAAAAATTGCACAAGTTCAATCCGATGATTAAAGTAATTGTTAATCTTATAAATAGCAATAACTAATATGGCAGCCAACAGAATTCAATTACAAAACGCTTTACACAAACCTTACGACAGGATTTTATTTTCACGCAAAGTATTAAGCCCGGTTTTTGGTTCGGGTTTTACCCTTAATTCCGCTTTAGTTCCTGCCGGCGTTTTACCAAACAAATCAGAATCGGCAGCCATTGATAAAGTATGGATTTACGGGAAAATTCAGCTAGACGACAGCACTGAAATAACCTGCTATGAAGTGCTGCTTCAACCACAAGTCCGCATTGAGCAAAGCAAGGTTGCCATTCAGCAATATGTGCGCAAGCTGCTTACTGCTGGTCAAGCTGCGTTAATCAATTTTGTTGCACCTGCAAATAAAAATGTATGGCGGCTTACATTGGTTGCCAAAGACAGTGTGCTTACCGACAAGGGAGTTAAAGAAAAAACCACCAATGCCAAACGTTTCACATTTTTATTAGGCCCTTCCGAAACCTGCAAAACGGCTGCCGAGCGCTTTGAAGTGCTGAGTACCGAAAGGGAAATAACTTTTCAAACCCTTGTAAATGCTTTCTCGGTCGAAAAGCTTAGTAAAGCATTCTTTGATGAATATACCCTGCATTATCAGAATTTTTGCGATTACCTGCAGGAATCTAATTATCGCAAATCGGTGTTCAATATCACTTTCCCCGCCGGTGCCACAAAACAGGAAAAAGACAAAGCCAGCAAACCCATCCGCGACTTTGTAAAGAAGCTGCTCGGACGTATTGTGTTCCTCTATTTCGTTCAGAAAAAAGGCTGGCTGGGTGCAGGCGATACCAATTACACCGATGGCCTTGGTGATTTCATCAAGCAACTCTTTAATAAATCGGGCGGAAACGATGCTTTTTACAGCAGCTGGTTAACGGTACTTTTCTTTGATACGTTGAACAAGGAAAGAGCAAACGATGACTTCAAAATGCCCGACGGGAAAATTGTTAAAGTTCCGTTCCTCAATGGCGGTTTGTTCGATAAGGAAGAATTTGATGAACACTTGCTCACTTTTCCGGCAAAGCTTTTTCATCACCCCGATTTTGAAGATGAAATTCTAACTTCAAAAAATAATGGCAATGCCCGGGGTTTCCTCGACTTTCTGGATGCCTTTAACTTTACCGTGTACGAAGACAGCCCCGACGACCATACCGTAGCCGTTGACCCCGAAATGTTGGGACATATTTTCGAAAACCTGCTGGAGGACAATAAAGACAAAGGTGCTTTCTACACCCCTAAAGAAATTGTGCACTACATGTGCCAGGAGAGCTTGATTGAATATTTATCAACAGGTTTGCAAAATGAATATAAAGTTTACAGACAACTTGGCGATGGACAAATTGAACTTTTCGGTAATGAAACCCGAAAAGGGCAGTTAAAATTAGTAGAAGAATTAGGAGAAAAGGGTCTTGATAGAGACGAGGTTGCTTGTATAGTAAAAAATAAAGATATCAGCAAGCTTACACATAAGCAGCTTCTGTCAATAGAAAAATTACTTGACAAAGTAAAAATATGCGACCCCGCCATCGGTTCCGGTGCATTCCCCATGGGATTGCTACAGGAAATTTTCAGCATTAAGGAACTCATTGCCTACGAAACCGGCAAGGATTGGACTCCTGCCGAAACCAAGCTGAACATTATCCAAAGCTCCATTTACGGGGTGGACATTGAAAAGGGTGCGGTGGACATTGCCCGCCTGCGTTTCTGGCTCAGCTTGGTGGTGGACGAGGAAAAACCCAAACCTTTGCCCAACCTCGATTACAAAATTGTGGTGGGCGACAGCCTCATAAGCAAGTACGATGGCGAAATTGTGGAGATTGACTGGGAAATAAAAGCAGCAACCCAAACCGATATGTTTGGAAACGAGAACCTGCAAAAACGCAAGCAATTGCTGCAAACCTTAACCGATAAACAACGCAAATACTTCGACCCCAAAAACAAAAACAAAAAAGCATTAGCTCTCGAAATACGCAGCCACAAAATTGATGTGCTGATAAACCAGCTCGAGCTCATGGTACAAACCCAAGGGCTGGAACACCCCCCCGTAAAAACCAATTATAAAGACAACAAAAAGTACCTTGCTGCCTCCGAACTCTACCATAAAACGCAAGGCTGGCTGCAAACCATAGCAAAGCTAAAAAAACTCAAAGCAAACCCCAACGCACCCTTTAACCATTTCGACTGGAAGCTCGATTTCCCCGAAGTCCTGAATCCGTACCTTATACCGGAAGAAAAGCAAAAAGGATTTGATATTGTGATTGGCAATCCGCCATACGTAAGTTACTTTTCTAGACAAGCAGTTAAGGTAGACTTACAGTACTTGGATGCTTTAAAAAATATGTCTGAATTTATCATTAACAAAACTAAAAAGGGGAGATATCATACTGTTCAATTTTTTCTTGACAGAGAAGTCAAATTAATGAATAGTGAAGCTATATTATTCAATATAATTGATATCTCTTTTTTTGAAAAAGCTTTTACGGAAATTCGTGGATTCCTACTTAAAGAAGTAGCAATTAATGAAATAATTGCTAACCTAAATGTATTTGAAAATGTTGCAAGTGGTCAATTGATTCTTAGCTTTAAGAAAAGAAAACCAAACATCAAACATCAAGTTAAGTGGAAAAATAATTTTGATGAACCTCCAATTTATGTTTCACAAGATTTATGGCTAAAGGATTCTTATAATATTATATCGATTCCCAAAAGTGGTTTTATTAAGGCTATTGAAACAGAATGCAAAAGCCTAATTTCCTATTGTGATGTTAAAGTTGGAGTTAATATTGGTGGTGTCAAGGACTATTTCATGAAGAGTGACTCTAAATATTTTCCATTTATAAATGGCTCGAATAATGTAAAACTATATGAAATAATATTTCCCTCCGATAAACAAAGGAAAGACGGGCTTATGTTTTTTGATTTTAATAAAAAAATTGAAAAGAAAATATGGGATGAAGGTATTGGCACTCCATCTATTGGAGAAACAAACGAAAGATTTCTAAAGCCAAAATTAGTAATAAGGCAAAGTGATGTCAGATTGACTGCAACATTCGATGATAAAGGATATCATTGCGATTATAACTTATTTACTGCGACCAAGCTAGACACTTCACCAATTAATTTGAAGTATATACTTTCATTGCTCAATTCCAAACTTATGACCTATTATGTTATAGAAAAAGGCTATCTAAACATTAAACCTGGAAAAACTCCACAAATAAGGGTAACGGATATCAAAGAGCTTCCAGTAAAAGAGACAAAAAATCAGGCATCATTCATTCGTTTTGTTGACTATATACTTTTTTCCAAGCAAAATGGTTTCTTATATCCTTCCGACCAACTGATACCCACCTACTTTGAGCAAATTATAGACGGCATGGTGTACGAGCTGTATTTCCCCGAATTGCTTAAAAAGCACAACCGCGAAATCATTAAGCATTTGGGCGAGCTGCCGGAGCTTACCGATGGCATGAGCGATGAGCAAAAAATGGATATTTGCAAAAAGGTGTTTGACCGCTTGTATGCTAAGGAGCATCCAGTGAGGGTTAATTTGGAGAAAATGAAGGAGGAGATAAAGGAAATACGGATAATTGAGGGGCTGGAAATAGGGTGAAAAACGTGAGAAAACGAAACTTTTGATTGCAGCTTATCAGGAAGATACCATGGAGGTTGCGAGTAAATCACTTATTCACTTAAGTCTAGTATTTAGCCCAAATTTGTCATTAGCAATTCGTTTTCTAATGACCACCAACAGAAAAAGACACAGCTTATGCAATGATTATATGGGTGTTAATTTGACAAATCGATGAAAAAAAACTAAAAAATTTGTAAGCATAAATCAATGTGGTTTAGTTAGCGCTTTTACCTAACTGGTCAATATAGGTCTTTGTGTTCCTTCCTGCCGGTAGGCAGGTTTTGAGCCTTCTTGGTGCTCCTTTGTGTAAAAAAATATCACAATATACACAAAGCCAAACACTTTAGCCCACCATTTTTTTAAATGCGGTTGCCCTGACTGGCTTGGGGCATTATTTGCTTTTTAGCCAATAATCAGCTAGTTTTGCAAATATTTCTAACCCAACAAAATATTTGTTCTGCTTTTCGTAATGAGCTAATTATCACCTAAGAATTAGAAACAATAACCCACAATAACTACATGGATTACAATACCCAGCGTAAGCATTTGGTTTTGCCGGAGTACGGCAGGCACATCCAACAGATGGTAGACCAACTTCTTGAAGTTGAAGACAGAGAAGAACGAAACAAAACAGCAAAAGCTATTATTGCTGTAATGGGCAATATGAACCCCCACCTGCGCGACATCAACGATTTTAAGCATAAGCTCTGGGATCACCTGCACATCATGGCCAATTTTAACCTCGATATCGATTCGCCCTACCCAAAGCCCG
>JAQVEI010000198.1 GCA_028697695.1 Lentimicrobiaceae bacterium | reverse complement strand
CTGACTCAGTAACAACCTGAATCCTGCCAGCAACAACAAGGCCAGGATGAATATTCCTATGCCGGGTAGTTTTTTAATCCATTGCTCTTTGTTGATAAAAGTTCGGCCACTTGCCCTGAAATTAAAAAAAGCAGGCACCGCCATAAAGAACATCGAACAAAGTATCACCGCGTCGTAAACCTGAATATTTTCGTGTTGAGGCACCTTATTTGGTAATTTAACAGCAATTAGAAGCAACACCCCCGGTATCAGCGGGGCAATGAATCGTGAAATTATTGCCGGGCGCAACCGTGATGGCTTTAGGCGCTGGGTGGGCGGTATGGTTTCGTGCAGATAGCCGGCAGTATGATATCCTATCACAGCCATGACAAACAGGAAGATAAGAGAAACCAGTATTTTTAACCATACGCTCAGATAAAGCCAGTTGGCGACATAACCAAATCCCAGGTTGGTAATTATGCCTCCCACAAAAGCTCCAAAAAAGTGAGCAATACCGAACCAGGCCATCCATATAAAAAAAATACGGCTCTTCAATCCCGGTTTTTTTAAGGGCAATATTCCCCTGAGGAGTATAATGGCAGCAACAAGTGAAATAAAAGGCCCGATAAAGGTTATCACTATAATGTTCAGGCGGTTCCATAAGGGGCTGTTATTGCCCACCGGAAAATAAACCTCATAATAATAAAGCACCGAATCAATGTGGTATGCAGAGGCAGCCAGGATGGTGGCGCCCTGGTAAAGCAAATAACTGGCAAGATAAGCTACAATAAACCAGCCGAATGAATTGAAAAAGGGCTTAACCTCCTGCTTCAATATCCTGTTTGTGGGTGTAGGTGCTGGTTTATTTATTTGTATTGCCGGAGCCTCAGCAGGAGCTTTTGCTTTGCGAAACCCCCATTTTTTCTTTTGGCGTTTACTTTTTGATTTCTGTGAAGACTTTTCGTGCCACTGTATTTCTACCTGCGACTCGGTTGTCCCGGCTGCAAGATCTTCATTTCCCACCATCATACGGTTGGCCGCCAGATTTTCGCGCGTAACCGGAATGTGGCTTTTAGGGTCAGACTTTGGCGGTTTTTTAAAAGATCGGGCCATAATATGATTTAGGATATAGCTCTCTTACAATAACTTATCGTCTCTTGTTGTTGTGGGCCGTTGGCTGATATTTCGGGTTTTTTGGAGCCGGCAACTCATCAAACACAAAATCCATTTGTTTTCGCTGCAAGTCCACATGCTTCACCTTTACTTTTACCGGATCGCCCAACCTGAATTCTCGTCCATGATGCTGGCCAATCACTTTATAATTGTCTTCATCCAGATAGTAAAAGTCGTCATCCATACTACGCAATGAGACCATACCTTCGCATTTGTTGCCGTCAAGTTCCACATAAAGGCCATACTTGCTTACGCCGGAAATCAATCCCGAAAAACGCTCTCCGATCCTATCCTGCAGATACTCGGCCTGCTTGTATTTTACTGAAGCGCGTTCTGCTTCTATGGCTTTTCGTTCCATTTCAGAGCAATGAATGCAATATTCTTCATACTCATCTTTGTTCACCGAAGGCTTGCCTGAAAGGTATTTGTCCAGCAGGCGGTGTACCATTAAGTCGGGATAGCGCCTGATGGGAGACGTAAAGTGCGTATAGTAGGCAAATGCCAATCCGTAATGACCCACGTTCTCTGTGCTGTATTCTGCTTTGGACATGGTGCGTACTGCCAGGGTTTCAATCATGGTTTCTTCACCTTTGCCTGCTATTTCATCAAACAGATGATTGAATGAGCTGGCTACACCTTTACGTGAGCCCAGGTTCATGCGATAACCAAGCTTGGCAACCAACTGGGCAAACTTCTCCAGCTTTTCGGGGTTTGGTTCATCATGTATCCTGTAAACAAAGGCTTTGGCCGTGTTCTTTTGCTTTCTCATCCCCACTTTTTCGGCCACTTTTCTATTGGCCAGCAGCATGAAGTCTTCAATCAACATGTTCGACTCCTTTTGAACTTTCACGTAAGTGTCAATAGGTTTGCCCTGCTCATCGAGGATAAACTTAACTTCCTGTGAATTGAAGGCAATGGCACCATTTTTAAACCGGGCTTCCCGCAAGGCGGTGGCCATCTTATGCAGTTGAAGCAGTTGCTGTGAATGTTCACTTTCACCGCCTTCAATTATGGCCTGCACCTCCTCATAATTGTACCTTATGTTGCTGTTAATGATGGTTTTGCCTAACCATTCATTGCTAATTTTGCCTTCATCATTCATAATGAATACTGCCGAAAAACATAACTTGTCTTCATTTGGACGCAGCGAACATACGTTGTTGGACAAAATTTCGGGAAGCATTGGAATGGTGCGATCCACCAGATAAACGGATGTACCACGTTCATAAGCCTCCTGGTCGAGTGCAGAACCTGTTTTTACATAGTGAGATACATCAGCGATATGAATGCCAACTTCCCATAGCCCGTCCTCCTGCTTTTTTAAAGAAAGGGCATCGTCAAAGTCTTTGGCATCAGCGGGATCGATGGTGCAGGTCCAGGTATTCCGGAAATCGCGGCGACTGTTGATCTCAGCCTGGGAAATCGTGGTGTCTATACGTTCGGCATCTTTCCGGGTCGCAGGCTTAAAATCGAGCGGAAATTCAAAGGAAGCCAATATAGACTGCATCTCCACATTATTATCGCCTGGCTTACCTAAAACCCTGGTAATTTCTCCAAATGGATTTTTTGACTTTTGGGGCCAGTCGGTAATGCGGGCAATGGCTTTCACTCCATGGGTCGCATTATGCAATGAATCCCTGGGAATAAATATCTCAACCGGCATACTGCTGTCATCGGGAATAAGAAATGCAAACTTTCCCGATATATGCACTATTCCTACAAATTGAGATTTGCTTCGCTCCAGTACCTCAATAATTTCACCTTCCGTCTGCCGGCCCTTTCGCATGGGAAACAGATGAACCCTTACTGTATCACCGTTAAGGGCATGCGCCGTATTGTTGGGTGCAATATAAATGTCTTCCGTTAGTTCCTCAACCGAAACATAAGCTTTACCCGTGGACTTCATATCCACTTTGCCAACCAGTGTGCTCCGGATAATCCTGTCGGCCAGCAAATCGGGATTGTATTTAAATTTACCGCGGTTAAGTTCTATAATGGTTTCATTTTGGGCCAATTGATCCAATATATTTTTTATCAGATCTTTACCGTATTTGTCGGTAATATTAAGTCCTTTGGCTACCTGCCTGAAATTGTATCCTTTGAATGGATTGTTTAAAAATAATTCTTCTACCGCCTTTAAAAACGGGTTATCGTTTGCCTTTTTATGATGGCTTTTCTTTTTTGACATTGATTCGAAGTCGTTTGTTGATGTAAAGGTAGGGTTTTCTGTCAGATTATATATTATGTTGCTGAATTTATATGAAGGCATTATTTCAACACACCTGAATCAATATGGTTTTGTTTTTTATGAATAATATTAATTTGGGGGTAGATAAGAGTACAAGAAAAAAGAACCCTGTAGGGGTTCAACTTTTCCCAAGAAGATAAGGGATAGTTCAACCCCTCTGGGGTTCTAATTGAGCAAAAAATAGAGAGATGCTGTGGTATGAAGTACTTTACAACGATGAACCCTGTAGGGGTTCAACTATAAATAACCCCCAATGGAGCATGGCTGCGCCAGCAGACATTACGGAATTGGGGGTAGATAAGAGTACAAGGAAAAAGAACCCTGTAGGGGTTCAACTTTTCCCAAGAAGTTAAGGGATAGTTCAACCCCTCTGGGGTTGCAATTTGTTTGCTCATCCTGTACCCCCGGTAGTGGTCAGTTACCTTCGGCAACTGAACTTACCGGGGGTTATTCATAGTCGAACCCTTCTGGGGTTCTAATTGAACGAAAACCAGGGAGATGCTGTGGTATGAAGTACTTTACAACGCTGAACCCTGTAGGGGTTCAACTTTTCCCAGGAAGGAAAGGGATAGTTCAACCCCTCTGGGGTTGCAATTTGTTTGCTCATCCTGTACCCCCGGTAGTGATCAGTTACCTTCGGCAACTGACCTTACCGGGGGTTATTCATAGTCGAACCCCTCTGGGGTTCAAATTGAACAAGAAGTAGGGAGATGCAGGAAATGAGCTCCTTATGCTATTTGGCCACATTCCATACTTTGTATTACGTTGCTCTGCACCTAAAAAAAGAGCCACGGAGTGACAAAATATTTATGGACCCTGTAAGGGTTCAACTATAAATAACCTCCAATGTAGCACGGCTGCGCCAGCAGACATTGCGGAATAATCCTGCCAGAAGGAGCATCCAACGGGTTGCTATAAAAGCAGGTTAAGTCATGGCCTGCCGGCTTTTTTCTGAGCTTTTAAGTATGCTGTAAAAGCTTACACAGTTTAGGTTTTTTTATGCAAAAGTCACAAACGAAGATAGAAATGGTATTGTATTAACATAAATATCAGGGTTATGCGTGCGAAAAAGTGCAAAAGATACAGGTGAGGTAAATAAAGCGGGCGGTGGGAAGTTTAATTTATTCGATGTACAGCGCAGTAGAAATTTCACCAAATTGAAAAAAAATTGGGTTGATTCTTGTTTGTTTAAGAATAAGTATTATTTTTGCAGTCCAATTCAAGCTAAATATTTTCCTTCTTAGCTCAGTTGGTTAGAGCATCTGACTGTTAATCAGAGGGTCGCTGGTTCAAGTCCAGCAGAAGGAGCACTGAAAATCATTGGGTTACATTTTTGTAACCCTTTTTTTTTGGTGTGCATGGTAATAAACTTTACCCCCATAAGATTAATTTCTTTGCCGGAAACAACATATAAGGCAGCCCGTATCTTCAAAAAATCCTTCTATAGGTTAAGAGGATCCGCATGCATTAAGAAATAAGGTCAGTTACCCGTGGCAGGATTTTGTATTTGAGGATAAGCAATTAGATAATTACAAATCGACGTCCTACAGTAATATCTGCCTTTATAAGGGATTTTATAGAAAAAAATAATGTTTGCTTGTCAAAGGAAGTTAAGCAATGGAATTCAGGCGTCCTTGCGCGTCAGCCCCTTCACATATCTTATTCAGTTTTCTCCAATACCAGCAATTGGGCGTCAGCCAGGCTGATCTTATGCATAAAATCATAAAAATCGGCATATACATCCGGAACATGGCGGTTCTTTTTTAACTCAAAGTTACGGATGCATAAGATGGTATTTTCATGTTGCGAAGTTTTCATGGACCAGTAGCCGAAGCGTTCGTCTGTAGCTGTGCCCTGGGGCAGATCAACAGGAGTGTAACCCATCGGGATCTGAACTATCAG
>JAQVEI010000197.1 GCA_028697695.1 Lentimicrobiaceae bacterium | reverse complement strand
TTTAGATTGACCTATTCTCTTATCTTGTTTATTAACCACAGTTTCAGAATAAAATAAAAGAAGTTAACGGTAATTTCTAATGATGAAAATCTGTTGAAAGCACTCACTTGCCCCTGTAAAAAATTACGCCCCTTCACAGCTCCGCCCGGTCAGTCCCATTGTTGAGCCTGTCAGAATATATCTACATGAAGAACCTTCCACCAACGTGTCAAATTTACAGAGAACAATTTTAAAAACCAACGCTTATTTTCACATATAATGAGTGTAAATTTTAGGTCTTGAAAGGGCAGCAGGGCAATAATGAGAAAACAATACATTCATAAGCCATCCGGTATACACTAAGGCAGCGTTATTCGTTAATTGCCATAAGCTTTAATTATTTTTTTTATGGAAAGCATTTTACACTTACTCCAAAATGATTTCATCAAAAAATATTCATGGACTCGAAATTTTAAACCTGGCCTAACTTCCAACCTCTAACTTCTAACCTCTAACTTCTAATTTCCACTCCCTTCAATCCCTTCATTTTCTATAGGATTAACGGTATAAAACATTACCAAAACTATGCTCTTTATATTCTAAAAAATCGATTCGAATTTTTTCGTACCTTTGCACCCTTGTTTGAGCAAGTGAATTTTGCCTAAACTTAACTGAATTTTTATTCATTAAAATTATAAAACCTTATCAAAATGGGAAAAGACAAGACCACAAAAGCGGTTTATACTTTTGGCGATAAAAAAGCCGAGGGCGATGCCAGTATGAAAAACCTGCTTGGAGGCAAAGGCGCAAATCTTGCCGAAATGAATCGTATTGGAGTGCCGGTACCTCCGGGATTTACCATTACTACGGAAGTTTCAACCAAATACAATACCCTGGGTAGAGAGAAAGTAATTGAAATGATTCGTCCTGAGGTGGAAGATGCGGTAAAATACGTTGAGGACATTATGGGTGTTAAATTCGGCGACCACAACGATCCTCTGCTGCTATCGGTACGTTCAGGTTCGCGTGCTTCTATGCCGGGCATGATGGATACCGTATTAAATCTTGGTCTGAACGACCAAGCTGTTGCAGGCATTGCCCGCAAAACCCAGAATGAAAGGTTTGCCTGGGATTCATATCGCCGTTTCGTACAGATGTTTGGCGATGTGGTTTTGGGTATGAAGCCCGCTTCCAAAGAAGACATTGATCCCTTTGAAGAAATTATGGATCAGATGAAGGAAGAAAAGGGTATAGAATTGGATACTGAATTCAGCGTGGATGACCTGAAAGAAATGGTTAAACGGTTTAAGAAAGCAGTGAAAGATGCCACCGGTCACGATTTCCCGGTTGACCCCTGGGAGCAACTCTGGGGTGCTGTTTTGGCTGTTTTCGACAGTTGGATGAATGAACGTGCTGTTTATTACCGCATGCTCAACAACATACCTCACGAGTGGGGCACCGCCGTGAATGTGCAGGCTATGGTATTTGGAAACATGGGTTCCAATTCAGGTACCGGTGTTGCTTTTACCCGCGATGCTGCCACAGGTGAAAACCTGTTTAATGGCGAATATCTGATTGATGCACAGGGAGAAGATGTGGTAGCAGGGATACGTACGCCCCAGCAAATCACCAAAGAAGGTTCAATGCGCTGGGCAAAGCTGGCCAATGTTTCCGAGCAGGAACGTGCAAGCCGCTTCCCCTCTCTTGAAGAAGCCATGCCGGCCATCTATAAAGAGTTGCTTGAAACCGAGCAAAAACTGGAAGACCACTATCGCGATATGCAAGACCTGGAGTTCACCATTCAGGATGGTAAGCTGTGGATGCTTCAAACCCGCAACGGAAAACGCACAGGTGCAGCCATGGTAAAAATAGCTATGGATATGCTTGAACAGGGAACTATTTCGGAAGAAGAAGCCCTGTTGCGCTGCGAGCCCAACAAGCTCGATGAACTGTTGCATCCGATTTTTGATACAGATGCAATGAAGAAAGCCAAAGTGTTGGCCAAAGGGCTTCCTGCATCGCCCGGCGCCGCCTCGGGTCAAATTGTATTCTTTGCCGACCATGCCGAAGAGTGGGTTGCCAAAGGCCATCAGGTAATATTGGTGCGTATTGAAACTTCGCCGGAAGACCTCAAAGGCATGAACCTGGCCAAAGGTATTCTTACAGCCCGTGGCGGAATGACTTCACATGCTGCTGTGGTAGCCCGTGGTATGGGTAAATGCTGCGTTTCAGGTGCCGGCTCATTAAAAATTGATTACAAAGCCCGCAAACTGGTAGTGGACGGTGTTACCCTTAATGAAGGAGACTGGATCTCACTGAATGGCACTACCGGAGAAGTTTACGAAGGAAAAATCAGCACCCGCGACCCTGAACTTAGTGGCGACTTTGGTAAACTGATGAAGTTGGCCGACAAACATTCAACCATGCGGGTAAGAACCAATGCAGATACTCCCCGCGATGCTGAGGTAGCCCGTAAATTTGGTGCAATTGGTATTGGCTTGTGCCGTACCGAGCATATGTTCTTCGAAGGTGACCGCATTCGCGCCATGCGTGAAATGATTCTGGCAGGCGATGAAACCGGCCGCAGAAAAGCCCTCGAAAAGCTGCTTCCCATCCAACGCGAAGACTTTGAAGGTATCTTTGAAGCCATGCATGATCTGCCGGTAACCGTTCGTTTGCTCGACCCGCCTTTGCATGAATTTGTACCTCACGAAGAAACCAATCAGAAAGAACTGGCTGAAGACCTGGGCATTTCTCTGGAACAGGTTAAACAAAAGATTAGCGACCTTGAGGAGGTGAACCCTATGCTCGGACACCGTGGATGCAGACTGGGAAATACTTATCCCGAAATTTCCGAAATGCAGGCTCGCGCCATCATCGAAGCTGCTTTGAATCTTAAGAAAAAAGGAATTAAAACACTTCCTGAAATCATGATTCCACTTACCGGTACCCTTGAAGAGATGGAGATGCAGGAGAAAATCGTTCGTGAAACCATTAATAAAGTTTTTGAAGAACGCAACGATAAAATCGACTACCTGGTGGGAACCATGCTTGAAATTCCGCGTGCTGCACTAATAGCCGATGAAATTGCCAAATCAGCAGAGTTCTTCTCATTTGGCACCAACGACCTTACTCAGATGACCTTTGGTTATTCCAGAGACGATGCAGGAAAATTCCTGCCGGTTTATCTGGAAAAAGGAATCCTCAAACACGACCCATTCCAGGTTCTTGACCAGGAAGGTGTTGGACAACTGGTGCGTATGGGTATTGAACGTGGACGCTTAACCAACCCCAACCTTAAGGTGGGTATTTGCGGAGAACATGGTGGAGAACCCTCATCGGTTGAATTTTGCTACCGCGTGGGCATGAACTACGTGAGCTGTTCACCTTATCGCGTGCCCATTGCACGACTTGCATCTGCTCATGCATCCGTGAAAGAGAAAAAAGGCTAAAAGCCGGATAAAAACAGAGATCACTTAATATAAAAAGTGATTGCTTAACTATGTATACAAAGCCACCGATTCAGGTGGCTTTGCTATTTTAAATCTACGCCTCAGAGATAACTTTGAGCTATAGAACCTCCTCACTTTTTTGAAGCATAGAGGCTATTGATCTTAAATTAAATTCATGCCAATGCTGGTCAGCTTATGATGATGTTTTCGGAATGAGAATTTGCAATATGCCATTAAAAAATATTTTATAGACAAACATTAATTTGAAACATATAAATAATGTTTAATTTTGCAAATAGCCCAAACAAACGCCATCACCATTTGTTGTGGGAACAAACCCTTAGTTCTTTCAAACGTTAATTTTAGCCCTTATGGAAAATGAGAAAAAAGATGTTTTCACCATCGACGGAAAGGCCATCGATCTATCGCAATATGGAATTAAAGATGTAAAAGAATTATTTTATAATCCTTCATTTAATACTTTATTTGAGCATGAAATGGACCCTTCACTCCAGGGTTTTGAAAAGGGTACACTAACGGATACCGGAGCCGTTGCAGTAGATACAGGCGTATTTACCGGTCGTTCACCCAAGGATAAATATATAGTACACGACGAAATCAGCCAAGATACTATATGGTGGTCGACCATTGGGAAAAATGACAATAAACCACTGGATCCTGCCATTTGGGACTATCTCAAGAATTTGGTTGTGGACGAATTATCGGGAAAGAGATTGTATGTTCTGGACGCTTTCGCCGGTGCCAATCCGGATAGCAGGTTAAGCATTCGTTTTATTGTTGAGGTAGCCTGGCAGGCCCATTTCATCAAAAACATGTTTATCCGGCCCACCGAAGAAGAACTTAAAGATTTTAAGCCTGACTTTGTTTTGATAAACGGCTCAAAAGTAACCAATCCGAAATGGCAGGAACAGGGCATGCACTCCGAAAACTTCGTGGTTTTCAACCTCAAGGAACGCATGCAGATTATTGGCGGCACCTGGTACGGCGGTGAAATCAAAAAAGGCATTTTCACCATGATGAACTACTATTTGCCGCTGAAGGGCATAGCTGCCATGCATTGCTCGGCCAATATGGGTAAAGAGGGTGACGTGGCTATCTTCTTCGGCCTTTCGGGAACCGGAAAAACGACATTGTCAGCAGATCCCAAGCGCGCCCTTATCGGGGATGATGAACATGGATGGGATGACGATGGCGTCTTCAATTTCGAAGGTGGATGTTATGCGAAATGCATCAATCTAAGCGAGGAAAACGAACCGGATATCTATCATGCCATCCGGCGCGATGCGCTGCTGGAAAATATAGTGGTGAGGCCCGATGGCAGCATTGACTTTGCAGATGCTTCAAAAACCGAAAATACAAGGGTATCTTACCCGATTTATCATATTGAAAACATTGTAAAACCCATTTCAAAAGGCGGACATGCAAAAAAGGTTATATTTCTGACTGCAGACGCCTTCGGAGTTCTTCCGCCGGTATCAAAGCTTACCCCGGATCAAACTTCCTATCATTTCCTTTCAGGATTTACCGCCAAGCTGGCAGGTACTGAACGTGGCGTTACCACTCCACAACCTACATTTTCGGCTTGTTTTGGCAATGCTTTCCTTGCACTCCATCCAACCAAGTATGCCCTTGAACTGGTTAAGCGCATGAAAAATGCCGGTGCCACGGCCTACCTGGTCAACACCGGATGGAATGGAAGCGGAAAGCGGATCTCTATCAAGGACACCCGTGCCATTATCGATGCCATTCTGGATGGTTCAATAGACAAGGCACCCTCCAAAATGATTCCGTATTTCAATCTGGAAGTGCCCACCAGCCTGCAGGGAGTTAATCCGGCGATTCTCGACCCCCGCGACACCTACGATCAGGTAGAAGTATGGAAC
>JAQVEI010000196.1 GCA_028697695.1 Lentimicrobiaceae bacterium | reverse complement strand
AGAAGAACTTCTCATGAAAATGTTCAAATCCATGATACAGCTGCCGCATATGCAGTGACACCTCATTAAAGGCCGGAATAACAGAAAGCTCCTGAGTGGTTTGAGCTTCATTGATTTGAGTGATAATGCCGTCGAAATAATCCTTGTTGATGAGCTTAAATTGTTTGCGGGTGGTTGTGCTAAATAATTTGCGCCTTTCGGCGAGCCATTCTTCCAGCTTTGTGGTATCGCGCCAGTAAATGGCATTGGCTATAAGGGTTTGTCGAATCAGCTCAAGCATGGCCGGCGGTGTTTCGCGCGTGTGGGGGGCGCAAAATACCCGCTGCAAAAAGGTGGAGTTTTGGATGAGTGCCTTGGTTTGAACCTCAAAGCTGTGCTGCAACAAAGCAATAAGCTTGCCGGTAATGGAGGGTGATAACTTATCTGATTCAAATATCTTTTCGGCCAGTTCAAGCAGGGTATGAATGGCATCTTCACTTTCATTAAGTGTTAATTCTGCGTTTAGCAAACCTTCAAAAAGTTCCAGTATAATGAAAAAGGCTTTTTCTGAGTGTTCGTTTTTTTCGTAAAACCAAAAATCACCAAGCGAAATGTTGCGCAATTGTGTAATTACATAACCATAATTGGAATAAGGGTGATTGTATTCGGTAATACAGTCATTGGCGCGTGTGTGCAGGCTGTAGTAATTTTTCGATAAGCCAATAAACCACTGATGTTGTTCGGGTATTTCTATCTTACCTGGATCGGTTTGTTGCATGTTGGCTTTCAGCGCGTCTGACTTAATGGTATTGTCGATATTCATGATGGGCAATTTTTTGCTAAATTAGTCATTATTGTTGTACATAATATGAAGCAGCAGCCAAACCAAAATGGTGGCTGGCAAAAGCGTTTATTCCGATGATGTGTTTAAAGTTTTAACTCTTTAACCTCCACAGGCAATGGTGCCCCTGCATTATCAACAGCGTTTTACGGGCTCACTATAACCGGTTTTCGCTGAATTTAGCCGGGCTGAATGATGAACCTTTGACCGCCTCATATGTTTACATTTTCTCGGGTATATATTCATTTTTAAATTAACCCTTACAATCCCGGACTTGTTTATATCTGATGAAAAAAAAACTCAATCTTACTAAAGTCAAAGTGTTGCGCCAGCGTGAAATTGCACCTGGTGTTTTTGTATTGTCTTTTATGCGTCCCTGGGATTTTGTTGCCGGCCAGGTTGTTGGTCTGAGTGGCAGCGAAACCGAAGAAGCCCGGCTTTACAGTATTGCCAGTGGTGAGCTGGACGATGAAGTAGATATATTGTATAATATCAATCCTGAGGGCAGGCTTACCCCCTGGATGGCCCGGCTGAATACAGCCGACAGCCTGTGGGTGAGCGAACCTTTTGGTACATTTACCAGTAATGGGGAGCCCGGGTGGTGGATAGCGTCGGGTACCGGAATCGCCCCTTTTCGCTCGATGTTCAGAACCGGCCTGACCAATGGGAAAAAGCTTTTGCATGGCGGCCGCGACAGCCAAAGCTTCTATTTTAGCGATAGCTTTGAAGAGGTGCTGGGGGAGAATTATGTGCGCTGTTGCTCACGACAGGTGTGTCCCCATGCTTTTCATGGACGACTTACCCAATATCTTGAAGGGTTGGAACACCTGCCAGCCGATGAAAAGTATTATCTTTGCGGCAGCGCCGAAATGGTAGTGGATGTCAGAGATATCCTCATCAACAAAGGCGTCCCGTTCGATAATATTATCTCAGAAATCTACTTTTAAATGAACGCTTTACCCGCTCTTTTCGGGAAGAATGCCGACGAGTTGAACGCCATTGCCGTAGAGTTGGATTTACCTTCCTATACGGGCAAACAACTTGCCTACTGGCTCTACAAAACGGATGTGACTTCCTTTGAACAGATGAGCAACATTGGGAAAAAAAATCAGCAAAAGCTCAAAGAGCATTACCGATTGGGTATTGCAGCATACAGTAAAGTAAGTTCGTCGGGCGATGGTACCAAAAAATACCTGTTCGCGGTTGGAGAAGGTAAATTTATTGAAGCAGCCTATATTCCCGATGGGAAACGACATACTTTATGTGTCTCTTCGCAGATAGGCTGTAAGATGGGCTGCTTGTTTTGCATGACCGGAAAGCAGGGTTTTCAGGGACAACTGGATGCCGGAGCTATACTGAATCAGCTCAGAAGCATACCGGAACGACCACTGATAACCAATATTGTTTTTATGGGTATGGGTGAGCCTTTCGATAATCCGGATGCAGTAATGAAAAGCTGTGACATACTCACCGCAGAATATGGATTCGCCATCAGTGCCCGCAAAGTTACCGTGTCAACCATTGGCATCATTCCTGCCATGCGTAATTTCTTGCAACACAGTAAATGCAATCTGGCGGTAAGTTTGCACACCCCGTTTGATGAAGAACGTCGCCGGTTGATGCCCATACAAACCGTTTATCCGCTTAAAGAGGTTATTGCCACCATTCAGGAGTTCGATATGGGCAAATACCGCCGTGTTTCGTTTGAATACATTATGTTTAAGGGAGTAAACGACACGCCCCGCCATGTGAATGAATTGGCCAGGTTGTTGAATAAGGTGAAAGGACGCATCAACCTTATCCGGTTTCATCCTATTCCTGCTTCGCCGCTCAAATGTTCTGATGAGCAGGTGATTGCCGATTTTCAACGGGCACTGAACGATAAAGGAATAGTTACGACCATCCGCGCCTCCCGCGGGCAGGACATAGAAGCGGCCTGCGGAATGCTCTCAACGCGTGCCCTGATAAAAAACAGAAATGAGGAGCACTGAGAAATAAATTATCTTAATATAGTTCTGGATGAATAAAAGGGCTGAGCCATGCGCTTGAATCCCATCTGTTAACCAATGCATGATTTAACGACCGGCAATCCCGGTAAACTTATATTCCGATTCGCTACGCCCATGTTGCTGGGCAATGTTTTTCAACAGCTTTATACCCTTACCGACAGTGTAATAGTAGGCAAGTTTCTGGGTAAGGAGGCGCTGGCGGCTGTGGGTGCAGCTTTCCCGCTTACTTTTTCCCTTATCTCTCTTATTATTGGCGTGGCATCAGGCACCACGGTAGTTATCGCCCAATATTTTGGGGCCAAAGACGAAGTAAAGGTGAAGCGGGCTATAGATACCATGTATATCTTTATTTTTCTCGCTTCCCTCGTCATGGGAGCTATGGGCATCATCTTCAGTGAATCCATCTTCAGGCTTATCCGTTTGCCGGAAGATGTATTGCCCTACGCAACCACTTATATGGAGATCTATTTTGGTGGTATTATGCTGTTTTTTGGATTTAGTGGTACCAGCGCCATCTTACGCGGATTGGGTGACTCCAAAACACCATTGTACTTTTTGATTGTGTCCACCGTTACCAATATTTTGTTCGACCTGCTTTTTATTGTAGTTTTTAAATGGGGTATTGCCGGAGCTGCCTGGGCTACCCTTTTATCGCAGGGCGGAGCTTTTATCACGCTTACGCTCTACCTGAACAGCAAACATCCGGTTATCAATCTTTCGGTACGGAAATATATCTGGGATAAGGAAATTTTCAGGCACAGTTTGCGCATAGGACTGCCTACCGGGTTTCAACAGACGTTTGTTTCTTTGGGTATGCTGGCAGTATTGCGGATTGTAAACGACTTTGGTACCAACACTGTGGCTGCTTACAGCGTTGCAACGCGTATTGACGGACTTGCTTCTCTGCCTGCGATGAACTTTGGGCAGGCATTGTCCACTTATACAGGTCAAAATATTGGGGCGAACCAGCCCACAAGGGTGAAGCTGGGCTTAAAAGCTACTTTACGTATGTCGGCAATGGTTGCACTTCTCACCTCCGTTGTGATTATGCTGTTTCGTCACCCTTTGATGCAATTGTTTACCAACGATGCTGCCGTCGTTGACATTGGTGCACATTATCTGTTGATAATAAGCGGCTTTTATCTTATATTTTCCTCAATGTTCGTGGTTGGAGGTGTAATGCGCGGTGCAGGTGACACCATAATACCCATGTTTATCACGCTGTTCTCCCTTTGGGTGGTACGTATTCCTTTGGCCGCACTGCTCTCCCGCGGCATGGGCGTGGATGGCATCTGGTGGTCCGTTCCCATCGCCTGGACATCGGGCCTGCTGCTCTCTTACCTTTACTACCGTACCGGGCGCTGGAAAACCAAGGGTGTAATTAAACAGGCAGATCAAGAGAGTAGTCATGGATAATGGGTCTGTATAGCCCCGGCAATGCGCGCACCTCATCCCTCCGCCCTGCACCTCAAGAAGAAGAGCGACATATTCTGCTATTTTACGTTTCTGCATTATAAATTAGTTTTATCACTCAATACTACTCATAGTACTCGCGCTTCACCCTCATCCTGAGGTGAGGCAGGTGAGGTGCCCCTGAGAAAAAGCAGGCAGAGGATGAATAGCCAGGTTGCGATTTACATCCTTTAGCCGGATTTTTATTGACTAAGTTCAGGCATCATATTCAACAGGCGCTAAACGTGGGGCAAAGTAGCAATTTAATAAAATGTTTTTTCTGTTGTTCATGCAAAGTGGCATAAAATTGAATGTAAGCATAATGAAATACTATTAGAAAGGAGATGTTATGGCACAAATGAGCAATTTAATGTTAAGTATCCCGGTGACAGGGTGGATAATTGGTTTAATTTTTCTTTTAATTATTGTATGGTACTTTATCAGAATCGGTAAAACCACCAATCAGAACAGAAAGATAAGGCCCAATACCAGAGACATAATTGAAGAAGAATACAGGCAGGGTGAAATCAGCCAGAAACAGCGAAATGATATTGAAGAGAAAATGGACAATAGTCCCGGCCTTAAAGACCCGGCAGCAAACATACATACCACGGATTATGATCCTGCAAAGCCTTTTCCTGCAAAAGATGCAAAAAAAGAGCTACCCGGGAATGAAAATCATGGATTATGATTATTTTTTTCTCCAGGCCTTGTACGCTCTAAAAAGCTGAACGTAGTGTTGCCTGATTTTGAGTTACCTTTGTACCAAACAAAATTTAACCATGTCAGGTACTGATAATATTGCCCTTCTAAAACTATCTCTTTACAAAAGTTTTGAAAACAATACGCTTATTAAGGCGGTGTTGAGCAAAAAAAGAAGCCAGGCCTCTGATTTGAACAATGTGTTTATAAGGCCGGTAGTGATAAAGGGAACAGCCATGCTTTCGTTCGTGTATCGCCATGCTACCAATGACGTGACCCGCAACCTCTCATCAGGGCAGGCATCCAATGAAATTGACCGGCTGTTGACGGAACACTTTTTAAATGCGGATATTTTTACTTCAGAAGCGG
>JAQVEI010000195.1 GCA_028697695.1 Lentimicrobiaceae bacterium | reverse complement strand
GTTCTTTCGACATATTCCAGGATATTTTTGTTTTCATGGTTGGCTGATTTCTCTTTTTTAGTGAAGTCATCCACAGCTACAATCTTGTCAAAGCCTCTGGCTAAGAGTGTTGAAATTAGTGCGCTCCCGATAAATCCTGCGGCGCCGGTTACTATTATCATTTATTTTAAATTTTTAAAGGTCAAGAAGCCTTTTCATGATTTTAAAAACATCGGTATTGTCGATAAATCCCTTAAATTCTTTGGATCCCGGACCTGTTGCATAAAGGGGTACCGGAATCGCTGAATGATCGGTTGTGGTAAACTTACCACCGGCAGTACCCAGGGTGAAGTCACCTTCAAGATTGGCAAGACCGCCTGTTTCGTGGTCAGCGGTAATAATTACGAGTGTTTCTCCATTATCCCGGGCAAAATTAAGTGCTGCTTTTACCGCTTTGTCAAAATCAAGTGTTTCGGAAATTATATAGTCTATGTTATTATCATGGCCGCCCCAATCAATTTGTGAACCCTCAACCATCAGGAAGAAACCATCATTATTTTTAGACAATATATCTAAGGCTTTTTCTACCGCTACAGGCAGCATTTCTCCTCTGCCATCCGACATTTTTGGCGGATGCGCAGGGTAAAGTAAGCCGGCAATCTTGCGGCTTTGGGCGTTTTTGAGATTGTCAAGCGTGGTAATTACTTCATACCCACGGCTTTTAAGACTGTCTGTCAGGTTTACACTGTCCGGACGTTTGTTGAAATTATTCAACCCGCCACCAATAAATACATCAATGTCAGTATCAAGAAACTGAAGTGCAATATCGTACTTGTCTTTGCGGCTTTTAACCGACGCTATAAAGGCCGCAGGGGTTGCATGGGTTATATCGCAAGTCGTTGCCATGCCTGTGGACAAGCCCTTTTTTTCGGCCAGCTTTAATATGCTGGTCAGAGGTTTACCATCCGGATCCATACCTATCTTGCCGTTTGTGGTTTTTGAACCACAGGCCAGCGCTGTACCCGATGCCCCTGAATCGGTAATGTAATTATCTGCAGAAAAGGTAGTTACCAGTGCCACCTGATCGCATTGGGTGATGTTTAATTGCTGGTGGTTTGCCGTGTATGCCGCATATACTTCTGCCAGACCCATCCCATCACCTATCATTAGTATAATGTTTTTGGGAAGATCAACTGCAGGCTTGCCATTGGTTGTTTTCTGGGCATCTGCAGCAAATGCCAACATCAGCGACAATATCAAAAATGATGTTATTCTTTTCATTATTAAGATTTTTGAAACTAAAAAAAAAGCGAATTTGATAGATTATGAATGCCAAAATTACAAAATAATCATTAACCGTATTTGAATGACGCAATGATAATAAATTCCTTAATCAATAAATTAATGGTTAGAATACTTTGCTCCATGAAAAAAATAATTACATTTGACCGCCTTTTAGTAAGGGGTTCTTTTATAGATTGGTCTCAATACTCACAAAAGACGGACAGAATATATTCTTAAACTTTAATTAAAATTCGTATGAAAGAGAAAGCTGTTACTTTGCTTAACGAATCAAAAACAGCCCGGTGGATTGCCCTGATTTTGATCTCGTCCACCATGTTTTTCGCCTATTTCTTTGTGGATGTGGCTGCCCCTTTGAAAACCTTATTGGAACAAGCGCCCTATTTTTGGTCCAATGAAACCTTCGGTATGCTTGGAGGCTCTGAGTTTTTTCTAAATGTTTTTGCTGGATTTCTCATTTTATCGGGTGTAATTTTGGATAAAATGGGCATTCGCTTTACTATGAGGCTCTCAGGAGCACTTATGCTCATTGGAGGAACGCTTAAATGGTATGCCTTAACGCCGGGTTTTATCGGAACAGGTATTGATAACTTTTTAAGTTCATTTATCGTTGACATACCTGCTTCAGCTAAACTTGCCTTCTTTGGTTTTGCAATTTTTGGCGTAGGTGTTGAAATGGCAGGTATTACTGTTTCCAAAACCATTGTAAAGTGGTTTAAAGGTAAGGAACTGGCACTCGCTATGGGCCTGGAGATGGCACTTGCACGACTGGGAGTGTTTGCAGTCTTTCAGTTATCACCAGTATTTGCGAAGAGTGGCGGAGTTGCTAATTCATTATTCTTCGGGGTGTTGTTTTTGTTAATTGGCTTCATCACTTTCTTTATCTATACTTTTATGGATAAAAAGCTTGATCAGCAAGCAGGAGGAGGTTTGGATGTATTACCTGAAGATCAATTTAAATTTTCTGATATCGGCAAAATTCTTAGCAATCCCGGATTCCTGGCTATAGCCGGTTTGTGTGTTTTGTTTTATTCGGCCATTTTCCCGTTTCAAAAATTTGCAACAGATATGCTGGCTTCCAAGCTGTCTGTTGATCCCGAAATAGCTGCAAGGTATGTTTCTTATTTCCCCATTGGTGCTATGATATTAACTCCTTTTATTGGTGCTTTTCTTGATTTCAAAGGCAAAGGAGCAACCATGATGTTATACGGAGCATTACTGTTAACTATCTCCCATTTGATATTTGCTTTTGTTCCCGATGATTTATTTACTCCTGTAGTGGCCATTGCTACCATAGTTATTTTAGGTGTAGCCTTTTCTCTGGTACCTGCATCCATGTGGCCATCTGTACCTAAAATAATTGAAGAAAGATTGCTTGGCTCAGCTTACGGATTAATTTTCTATATCCAGAACATTGGCTTGTTATTGGTACCCATACTTATCGGATGGTCAGTTTCTTATGCCAATCCCGGGGTTTCAGATCAAATTAAAGCCGGTGTGGAAGGGGTAAAATATAATTATTTTCTCCCTGAACTTATTTTTGCCGGGTTTGGCGTTCTGGCCATTATTTTTAGCGTATTGCTTAAAACAATTGATCGCAAAAAAGGGTATGGCCTTGATATCCCAAACAAAGAATCATAAAAATCTATCATCATTCAACAAAGTGGCATTCTTCGGGATGCCACTCTTGTTTTACGGTAGCCACAATTGGCATGGTCTTCGGCAGTAATTCCGGTCAGTGTTATTGTAAAACCAATTAATGTGGTTTTAGAAAAATAAAAAACCTGCCGGGATAAGCAGGTTTTCTATACGACACAATTTGTTAGGTGGGAATAAACCTTCAACATAGCCGGGATGCCTGAATGTTGATATGAATAGGTTTATGATGCAAAGATAGGTAGATAATGAGGTTAATAATTCGTCAATTATCAAACGTACCGTTTGAATTATCAAACGCCCCTTATTTGAGGTAAATTCGTTTTCAACCCCATGATCTGAAAATGCGTATAGAATGCTTTTGTCGTTTAATCGTCTAGCCTGAGGTCCTTTTTTCTAAAAAAGCGGGTACTACTTTTGTCTGAAAATCTATAAAAGTTCCAGGATTCTCAATTCTTCGGATAAGCATCTCCACAGCCTGCCGGCCCATTTCAAATCCATTTTGTTCTATGGTGGTAAGTGCAGGGCTGGCAATACCGGCAATGGGATCGTTTCCGAAACCCACCACTGCTATATCCTCAGGTATTTTGTATCCGGCTTCCTGTAAAACCTGCATTGCAGCAATTGCCGTAAAATCGTTTACAGCAAATAATCCGTCAATGTGGGGCGCCCTTTGCAGAAGGTCATCTTTAAGCTTTAAAACTTCATTGCCGGTATCGCACATCAACAATAATGATTCATCCGGATTCAGGCTATAGTCTTTCATTGCCTGTATGTACCCTTTTTTGCGCAACTCACCTATGGTAAGATGTTGGGGGGAGGCAAGATGGAGTATTTTTTTGCGGCCCTGCTTTAAAAGATGTGTGGTAGCTATATAGGCGCCATCATAGTCGGCAGTTACCACCCTGTCCGTATTTACCTCCTGGCTGACCCGATCCAAAAACACCAGTGGTATCCCGTAATCAATCAAATCTTTAAAATGTCCGTGATTAAAAGTGGTTTTACTTATCGAAATGAGTATACCGTCCACTCTGTTGTCAAGTAAAACCTGAGTGTTGATGACTTCACGCTGGTAATCTTCATTGGACTGACAAATAATGAGCCTGTATCCCTTGTCATACGCAAGTTCTTCAATCCCACTGATGATGGAAGAGAAAAAATGATGTATAATTTCAGGGATAATTAATCCAAGCGTATGGCTGCGTTGCTGTTTAAGGCTAAGTGCAAGGGCATTGGGACGGTAGTTTACCTTTCTGGCATATGCTTTTACCATTTTTTTTGTTTCCACACTTATATCAGGGTGATCTTTCAATGCACGCGAAACCGTACTTGGAGAAATGCCAAGTGCCCGGGCTATGTCATTAATTGATATCAAACTTGATTTCATACTGAAGATATTATTAATAATCATTAAAAGTAATACATATAACAGTCATAAATATAACTGTTTTTGATAAAAGGCAATTTAATAAGTAAGAATTTGTGAAAATAGATCAAATTAAATTAAATCGCAATCGAAACCGCAAACGTTTGCGCAAAAAAAGTGCGTAATTCTTTGTTATATTTGATATTAAATGATGTATCGTATTTAGTTTTTTGCTAACATTGTACATTCTATCAGGCAAAAATTCTTCGAAGAATAGGAATTTGAAACAACAATAACTGATTTTAGTCAAATAAATAATTAACTCAACTCAAATTTTTATCCATGAAACAGAAATACAGTTTGATCAGCAACCTGATGATGCTCTTCCTGTTCACAGCCTTTACAGTGAACGTGTCAGCTCAGGGTTTGTTGCCTGTTAAAGGTGTGGTTAAAGATGCCGCTACCGGGGAAACGCTTATAGGCGTTAATATCCTGGTTCAGGGCACTGTTACAGGCACCGTTACAGATATAAACGGCAATTATTCTTTGGATGTTCCCTCTGGTGGTACGCTGGTATTTTCTTATATCGGGTATTTAAGTAAGGAGGTTGTAATCACCAAAGCCCAGAACCTGGATGTAATGCTTAAAGAAGACCTGGCCCAGCTCGAAACGGTGGTAGTTATTGGCTATGGTGTACAAAAGAAAACCGACAAAACCGGTGCAATTTCTCATGTGGAGGCAGCCGAACTGGGGCAGGGCTCACTTACCGACCCGATTCAGGGACTGCAGGGAAAAGCTGCCGGTGTGGTGATTACAAAAAAAGGGGGTGACCCCAACGCGGGATTCGCAGTTAAAATCAGGGGGTCGTCCGGCTTTGATTCCAAAACTCAACCCTTATTCGTTATTGATGGCATACCCAATGCCGATCCCACTACCATAGCTCCGGAAGATATTGAAAGCTATAATATTCTTAAAGATGCTGCATCAACTGCAATTTATGGTTCACAGGGTTCAAACGGTGTAATTCTGATAACCACCAAAAAGGGTGGA
>JAQVEI010000194.1 GCA_028697695.1 Lentimicrobiaceae bacterium | reverse complement strand
TACAGGGTTTACCGAAAGTTACCGGTGGGGAGCAATATTTGGGAAACAGTGCCTCACGGGCACTTCAAAAAGCAGTAAGCATCAGCAAGGAGATGAACGATGAGTTTGTTTCAGTTGAACACTTATTGCTTGCATTGCTTACCAACAATGATGCGGTTTCCGACATCCTGAAACATGCCGGGGTAACTGAAAAAGAGTTAAAAAATGCCATTGTTGATCTTAGGAAAGGATCGGGAGCCAACACCGCGAGTGCGGAGGAGTCGTACAATGCTTTAAACCGTTATGCACGAAACTTAAACGACCTTGCCAGAAGTGGGAAACTAGACCCTGTTATCGGCCGGGATGAAGAGATTAGACGGATATTACAAATACTCTCACGCAGAACAAAAAACAACCCCATACTCATTGGTGAGCCTGGCGTGGGAAAAACTGCCATAGCGGAAGGGCTGGCGCATAGAATCATCAACGGCGATGTGCCTGAAAACCTGAAATCAAAGCAGATCTTTTCACTGGATATGGGTGCACTCATTGCCGGTGCCAAATACAAAGGCGAATTCGAAGAGCGGCTGAAATCGGTGGTGAAAGAAGTGGTACAATCCGATGGTGAGGTGGTACTTTTTATTGATGAAATTCATACTCTGGTAGGTGCCGGAGGTGGCGAAGGGGCTATGGATGCAGCCAACATTCTTAAACCTTCCCTTGCCAGAGGCGACCTCAGAGCTATCGGTGCGACCACCTTAAAAGAATACCAAAAATTTTTCGAAAAAGACAAAGCACTGGAACGGCGTTTTCAGATTGTAATGGTTGATGAACCCGACACCCTGAGTGCAATTTCTATCTTACGTGGCCTGAAAGAGAGGTACGAAACCCACCATCTGGTGAGGATTAAGGATGAAGCCATCATTAGTGCAGTAGAGCTATCGCAACGTTATATTACAGATAGATTTCTACCGGACAAGGCAATTGACCTGATTGACGAGGCGGCTGCAAGGCTGCGGTTACAGATAAATTCAGTACCCGAAGAGCTGGATGAAGTAGAACGCCATGTTAAACAACTGGAAATAGAGCGGGAAGCCATAAAACGCGAAGGCGATGAGCCCCGGCTTAAGGCATTGAATCAGGAACTGGCCAATTTAAATGATGAGCGCAACCGCATTGCTGCCAAATGGAAGGCCGAAAAAGCAGTGGTTGATGGCATTCAGCAAAGCAAAAAAGAAATTGAACAGTTTCGTTTTGAAGCTGAGAGAGCCGAAAGAGATGGTGATTATGGCAGAGTAGCAGAAATACGCTATGGGCTGATAAAAGAAGCCGAACAAAACCTGGAAGCTCAAAAGAAGAAACTTGAAGAAATGCAGTCGGGGTCTGCCTTAATTAAAGAAGAGGTAGGCGCTGAAGAAATTGCAGAGATCGTATCACGCTGGACAGGAATACCGGTTAGCCGCATGCTACAAAGTGAGCGCGAAAAATTATTGAACCTCGAGCAAAAGCTTCATGAAAGAGTTGTAGGTCAGGATGAAGCCATCGGTGCTTTATCTGATGCTATTCGCAGAAGCCGCGCCGGATTGCAGGATAGCCGCCGGCCAATAGGTTCATTCATTTTCCTGGGAACTACCGGTGTAGGTAAAACCGAACTGGCCAAGGCTTTGGCTGAGTTTCTGTTCAATGATGAAAATGCAATGGTACGTATTGATATGTCAGAATATCAGGAACGCCATACGGTATCACGTTTGATCGGAGCGCCTCCGGGTTACGTAGGCTATGATGAAGGCGGACAACTCACCGAAAAGGTTCGCCGAAAGCCTTATTCAGTAGTGCTACTGGATGAAATTGAAAAAGCACATCCCGATGTTTTCAACGTTTTGCTTCAGGTGCTGGACGATGGCCGCCTAACGGACAATAAAGGCAGGACTGCCGATTTTCGGAACACCATCATTATCATGACTTCAAATATAGGTTCACAAATCATCAGTGAACATATGAGTACAATGACTGATGAAAACCATGATCAGGTGCTGGAACAAACCCGCCGGGAAGTGATGGAATTACTCAAGCGAACCATTCGACCTGAATTCCTGAACCGGATAGATGAACTCATTATGTTTAAGCCCCTTACCCGCGATGAAATCTTCGAAATTGTTGAACTTCAACTGCGAAACCTGGCAGAAATGCTTAAACGAAATGAAATTGTACTTCAATTTACACAGGCAGCCATCGAAAAAATTGCACAACTCGGCTTCGACCCTCAATACGGAGCAAGGCCGGTTAAACGGGTGCTGCAAAGAGAAGTACTGAATGAACTGTCGAAAAAAATACTTGCAGACCAAATCAATAAAGAGGTACCTATAGTTTTGGATGCCCAAAACAATGAGCTGGTTTTCAGGAATTAACCGTTCATCCTTAGATTTAAATTAAGCGTTCGCAAAACAAGGAAGCATATTTAATTTGCATCAAACAGGCAAATTAAATATGCTTCTGCTCTTTCAGGAAAATCATTACCGGCTTTTAGATTTTCACAAACCGAAAGCAGGAAGATCATCACAAAAGAGAATGGAATTTTAAAACCGGTCCGGTTGTATCAAAGTTCCAGTTCAAGGCCCAATTGATCCTTAAAGGCGGAGAGTGAGGGATTTTTATCACTCATCTCTTTAAACTTTTCTTCATCAGTGTAAGCCACTTTTGATGCCGGTTCAATCTCGCGGATGTATGTTTCTAATGTTATTCCATAATTGTTGAGCTTCTTGCGCAAGAAATCAAGCATCCAGGCTTTCTTATGATTGATTTCTGCATGTTGAATGCGGTTACTTACATAAAATGAGATAACTACATCGTTTTCCAGCTCGGGCATTGCATTGGTTAACGTATGCTTAAAATCGGGCTCCTCAAGCACAGTGGCTGCCATTTGCTCCCAAACCCTATGCAGCGTTTCCACGGTGAAGGTATCGCGATCGGGAGGCAGTTCCTCCTTTTCTTCCTCGGTTTTTTCAATTGGAATGCTGGCTGCACTCATCAAATCTCCGACATTGAGTCCGGAATAGGTTTTACTTTTAGTAATTTTTTCAGGATCGGAATTCCTTACCGGTGCCGGAGCTGCTGTTTTAGCCGGCTTCTCTGCTTCTGTCGGATTGAATTTGGTTTCAGACTCAGCAGCCATGAGCGGTGATTCCGAAACAGTTTCATCCGGGCTTAGGTTCCGTTGAGCTGTTTGCGGCTTTTGGCTTTCACCTGATAAACTCCGATCAGCTTCCCGGCTTATCGGAGGAGTTGGAGATACATTGGTTACCGTTGATCTGGCCGGTGGTTCTGATACAATTTCAACCGGTTTTAAAAGAGGCCCTTCAGCTTGCGGCCGTTGGCTTTCGCCTGATAAGCCCTTATCAAATTTTGGATTTGGCGAAGTGGACACTACTTTGTCTGCCGGCAAAACTACCATACCCTCCGGAGCCTTACCTGAAGGTGCTTCCACGAGTGAACAGATGCGAAGCAACGATAATTCTATCAGCAAACGTTTATTGTTGCTGATCTTATAGTTGAGATCGCACTGATTCACTATCTCGAGCGCCTTCAACAGAAAAGCAGGACTGCATTGGGAAGCCTGTTCCAGGTAATGTGCTTTGATGCTTTTAGATGTTTCCAGCAACTCCACTGTAGCAGCATCCTGGCTTACCAGCAAATTGCGCAGATGCTCACCCAACCCAATAACGAAATGTTGCCCGTCAAATCCATTGTCCATGATTTCATTCAGAATAAGCAAGGCACTTCGTGCATCAGCCTTCAAAAAATGATTGGTAAGCCGAAAATAGTATTCAATATCCAGCACATTGAGATTTTCAAGCACGTGCTCATACTGCAGGCGATCTCCGCTAAAGCTAACCAATTGGTCAAACATTGAAAGGGCATCCCGCAAAGCACCATCCGCCTTTTGGGCAATTACATGCAAGGCTTCGGTATCGGCTTGCACATCTTCACTTTTAGCCACATATGCCAAATGATTGGCAATATCCTCCACATTGATGCGCCTGAAGTCAAAAATCTGACAACGGGATAGTATGGTGGGAATGATTTTAAATTTTTCCGTGGTGGCCAAAATAAATTTCGCGTAGGCAGGCGGCTCTTCGAGTGTTTTCAAAAATGCATTGAATGCCTGCGACGACAACATATGCACCTCATCTATAATATATACTTTATATTTACCCACCTGAGGCGGAATACGCACCTGATCAACCAAAAGCCGGATATCTTCCACCGAATTATTGGAGGCAGCATCCAGTTCAAACACATTAAAAGAGGAGGTTTTGCCAAAAGCTTTGCATGAATCGCAACTATCACATGCCTCCCCCTCATCGGTAAGATTGGTACAGTTAATGGTTTTGGCAAAAATACGTGCGCAGGTTGTTTTGCCAACACCACGTGGCCCGGTAAATAAAAATGCCTGAGCTATTTGTTGATTGCGGATGGCATTTTTCAGGGTATTGGTAATTGTTTCCTGTCCGACTACGGTGGAAAACGTTTTGGGGCGGTATTTACGCGCCGAAACTACAAAATTATCCATATAAAATTCTCAGATTTCAGATGCCAAACTTACGTAAAATTGCAATATCCTTCCAATACAACCCGAAAGAGAGTAAATCAAAAATGCCGGATAAAACTCAACACTTCGCCTTAATCAGTCGCTAAAATGCACTATCATTCCTTTAAAAGAAAAAGCACTCAATCGTTAAAGCCTGCCCGTTGAACTCAGGGACCCGCTTTTTCCTTGGCTTTATTAATAATGTCATCAGCTTGTTGTCGTGCCTCAGCCATTATTTTATCGCCTTGTTTGCGTGCTTCATCAACCAAACGCTGTGCTGCACTGTCGCCTTCATCTCTCACTTTCTGAGCTGCCTTTTTTGCAGCCAGTTCAGCAATGGGCCCATTTTTTTTGCCCTCAGCCATCAATTGATCTGCTCTCGTATTGGCTTCTGTTCTCAGCTTCTGAGCAGACTCTTCTGCTGTCTTCATCAATTTATCTACGCGCTGCTGAGCCTGGCTGAGCAGGTTCTGTGCTTCCGCGTTTGCTTGTTCAATGAACTTATCAGCCTCTTGTCGCAAGCGCATTTCAGCTTCCTCTTTTTTCTCCCGAATTGCATCTTCCACCTGTGACTTGAGGTCAGTAACCGCATCCGTAATCTGATTACCCAGGTCGGTAGTAATTTTGGGATCCGAGACCAGACCTGATATTAATATTTTAACCGGCACCTTATCTCCAAGACTAAAATTTGCGCCCTTTTTATTGGCAGCACTCACCAGATTTTCAAGCACATTGTTGGCTGCTCCTCCAAAATAAGACCGTGGTATATCCATTTGCATCTGATACTCCA
>JAQVEI010000193.1 GCA_028697695.1 Lentimicrobiaceae bacterium | reverse complement strand
GGAGGTCGCCCAGCTTTGATTCCAAAACTCAACCCTTATTCGTTATTGATGGCATACCCAATGCAGATCCCACTACCATAGCTCCGGAAGATATTGAAAGCTATAATATTCTTAAAGATGCTGCATCAACTGCAATTTATGGTTCACAGGGTTCAAACGGTGTAATTCTGATAACCACCAAAAAGGGTGGAGGTAAAGGAAAAGAGGGTGGAGCATTGGTTAGCATCAATAGTAAAACCTCTTTCGACCGGGTGGCGAAAAAACTGGATGTGCTTTCTGCCGATGAAATTCGCAATTTTGCCGGATTAAAACTACAGGCAGCCCAACTGGAGCATCCCAACTGGACCATTGACAGTGTATTTAAAGATGGTGGCGCCAATACCGACTGGCAGGATGAGATTTACCGCACCGGCATCACCACCGACAACAACATTAGTTTCAGTGGTGGCAACGAAATCAGCAGCTATTATGCATCCATTACACATGCCAACTGGCAGGGTATAATGAAAGGTACTGAAAAGGAGCGTACCAGCGCTAAAATCAACCTTACTCACCATGCTCTTAATAACCGGCTTACCCTTAGCGGAAGCATGGGTGCATCATTTGAAAATAATGATTACGAAAACTATGGCGGATGGAATAAGGACGATATTATTTATCAGGCCATCAGCCGAAACCCAACCGACCCGGTATATAATCCGGACGGCTCCTTTAATAAAACTCAAAGAGAATTTAACTATGAAAACCCTTTGGCAACGATAGAGGGCGTAACCAATACTCGTCAGGCAAAAGGCTACCTGGGAAGTTTTAAAACCGACCTGGAAATCTTTAAAGGTTTTATCGGCAGCGCCAGCATAGGATACGTAAGAAACGACAATGAATCTAACTATTTCAGACCATCAGGGCTGTATGCTTCAGCCGACAACGGGTATGCGCGCAGAGGTTACAACAACACCTCCAGCCGCCTGTTTGAAGCTACTTTGAACTATGTTAAAGCATTGGATAAGCACAATTTTGATGCTATCCTTGGATATTCATGGCAGGAAGATGTCAGAGATGGGTTCCATGCACAAGCTACCAACAGTCAATCGCCCTATCTTGGGCCAAATAACCTTGGTTCATTGCTCGATATAAAATATGGAGATATTGGTTCTTATAAAAATCTCTCCAGACTCATAGGTTTTTTTGGACGTATTCAGTATAACTATGGTTCAAAATATTATGCTTCGGCTTCTTTGCGTCGTGATGGTTCTACAAAATTTGGGGAAAACAATCGTTGGGGGTGGTTCCCAACAGCAGCCCTTGGCTGGAATTTGCAGAATGAGGATTTTATGTCGAATGTCCTTTGGCTGGACCAGTTGAAGTTGAGAGCCAGCTATGGTGTCTCGGGAAATCAGTCGTTTGATGACTACAGAAGTGCTGTTGCATGGAGTGCAGCAGGCCCTGCCATAAACCCCGAAACCGGACAACAGGTCATCTCATTCCGGCCTGCCTGGAACAACAATCCGGATTTAAAATGGGAAAGAACCTCCGAAATTAATATAGGAGTTGACTTTGCCATGTTCAACAGTAAAATCAGCGGGTCTCTTGAAGTTTACAGAAAAGAAACCACTGACTTAATTGGCCAGTACCAGGTGCCCAAACCACCTAACCTTGCCGATCGGACTTTTGCCAACTCCGGAACCATCCAAAATAAAGGTATTGAATTGTATGTGCAGGCATTTGTGGTAAGCCGGCCCAATTTTTCCTGGAAGTCATCGTTAACAGCTTCGCACAATAAATCAGAATTTACCGATTTAGGCAAACATGTGACTGATACCGATGGTATCAGGAAAGAAGGTTACATCTCGGGCAGAGGTATGGTAGGCGACAACTACTATGTAAGTGCGGTTGCTCTGGGACAAGAGGTAGGCGCATTTTACCTGCCTAAATACGCAACAATGATCGATGGTGAATTTATATATGAGACTGCCTCCGGAGGATATACTTCAGAACTGGGTAAGGCAAAACGTTACTTTGCAGGTTCTCCTAATCCGGATGTAGAGTTGGGATGGGCGAACTCCTTTACTTTTTATAAGAACTGGACCATGGATTTCGGCCTTAGGTCAATGATTGGCAACAAGGTTTACAATGCTACCCGGATGTTTTTTGACTTTCCCGGAAATATGCCTTCGCTGAATGGGCTTCCTGAGGCAGTTGACTGGTATAAAGATGGCCGGACTGTGACCGGAGCAACCATTGCTGACTTTTACCTTGAGGATGCCTCTTTCCTTAAACTCGACTACATTTCCATTGGTTACAATGTGGATGTAAAAAAAGTAGAATGGCTAAGTAAATTAAGGGTTTATGTAGTAGCCAACAACCTGATCACCATAACCGGTTATTCGGGTGTTGATCCTGAAACTTACATTGATGGGCTTTCATACGGTATTGACCAGTACAATGTTTATCCAAAAACAAGAACCCTCACTTTTGGTATTAATGCAAGCTTCTAAAAAACAATGACATGAAAAAGATATTTTATTCCATAATTTTTCTTTCAATCGTAGCTGCATCGGGTTGTACCAAACTTGATGTAGATCCCCTCGATTCGATTCCGGGCGACAAATACCCCGAAAATGAAGCTCAGGTTGGCAATCTAACTGTGGATGCCTACAAAAGGCTTCAGCCCCTGGCTGATGATGAAGGCTGGTGGTTTTTGGCACAGGAAATCAGTTCGGATGAATTTTGTGCTCCTACACGTGGTTCCGATTGGTTTGATGGCGGCAAATGGCTGGATATGCATACTCACTCATGGACCAACGATACAGAAGGCGTTAACCGTATGTGGTCTGCTTTCTGGGAAGGTATTACCTCGAGTAACCAAATTATTGATATGCTCAAACAAATTCCGCCCAGCGATCAAATTAAAGGAAAAATTGCCGAAGTGGAATTGATGCGCTCTTTCTATTATTACCTTTTAATGGATAATTATGGAGATGCTCCGTATTTAAGCACAGCAAATGTTCCTGCTGATTTTGAACCCATGAAAATAAAGCGTGCTGCCATGTTCGACAGCATTGTACAGGTGGTTGAGTCTAATCTTAAATACCTGAAACCTTCAGACAATAAATATATGGCCACCCGTTATATGGGCTACGCTTTGCTGGCAAAACTTTATTTAAATGCAGGAGTTTATACTGGCAGCCCGCAATGGGAAAAGGCAGGCCAATATTGTGATAGCGTGCTGGCTGGCCCATACACGCTCGAAAGTAACGTTCTGGCGCCTTTTAAAACCAACAATGAACGTTCATCAGAGATTATTTTCTCTATCCCTTATGACGAGGATAGCTTTGAAGGATTCCGTATTCATATGCGTTCGTTACATTACCAGAGTAACCTGACTTTCGACATGCCGGTAGGCCCCTGGAACGGACTGGCAGTAGTGCCCACATTCTGGGATACCTATGAAGATGGAGACATCAGGAAAAGCGCTTATTTCCTGTATGGGCCTCAACTTACACTATCAGGCGAAACTATTATAGAGAGCATTACCGGTGAACCATTGGTTATAGACCCCTATCTGCCTGCATTGAAGATGGATGAAGGTGCATATACTCCTAAGCAGATACGAACCACAGGTGCCCGTGTCATTAAATACGAAGTGGCCATTGGAGCCAAAGAAAATCTAAGCAATGATTTCCCGCTTTTCCGCCTGAGCGACTTTTATTTGATGAAAGCTGAAACCGAAATCCGACAGGGGCGCAGCGGGGATGCATGGATTAACCCAATTCGTCAGCGCGCTTCAGTGGCTCCATTTAGTGGAGCTACTCTGGCACAATTATTGGCCGAGCGTGGCCGCGAATTGTGGCTCGAGGGGCATCGCCGCCAGGACCAGATAAGGTTTGGAAAATGGGAAGAAAGCTGGTGGGAAAAGCCTGCACGAACAGCCGAAAGACGCACTTTCCCTATACCAAAATGGGCCATTGATGCAAATCCTAATCTCGGTCTGTGAAATTTTCATTAATTTTGTAATTCAAACCAATCAATTGCTTATATAAACCACAAAAAAAATGATTATGAAAAAAGTGAATTTAAGTAAATTTTTTAAACTAACATGGGCTATGCTCATGATTATCGGAATGGCGTTTGTCGTTACTTCATGTAAAGATGACGATGATGACGATATAGATCCGAACAAACCCATTGTACTCGATGGCGTATATATTAAAGGTGGTTCCACCGCGTTGGTCGATTTTGACGTTAAAGGAAAAATGACCGTTACTCGCAACGAAGTTACACAAACTGACCGTGCTCAGTTGCTGGAGAAATATGTAGCCATAAAGGCCGGAAATCCTGGATTCAACATCGTTACCGTTGAAGGCAGTGTGAGAACTACCTATGGTCCTGGCGCTGATTTTGCCGTTGTTCCCGAAGCTGAACGTGATAATGATGAACCAAAAGTTGACTTTTGGAGAGGTTCCTACACAGAAACAGCTACCGCTTTCACTGTGCCTGCTGATGGACTATACCATGTTGTAATTGATACCGAATTGAAAAAAGTGGTAATTGCTCCGGTTAAATGGGGCGTAATAGGTGGAGCAACGCCCGGTGGTTGGGGTGAGAGTACACCCTTTGAAACACCTGCTTTTGATTTGAACACCATGACTTATACCATCCCATCCATTACCATGGGGAAGGACAAATTTAAGTTCCGTTACTCAAACGGCTGGAAAATCATTCTCGACCCTGATTTTGACCTTGGTGGCGGAGAAAAAGGTATTAAGGTAAACACCAACCTGGGCGGTGGAATCAATGCATTGATACCCGGTGGTGCCGATATCCCAAATGATACCTACGCCAATTATAAAATTACCATGACTTACACCCTGGGTTCACCCATGACGGCTACTTATACCTTTGAATCAGAAGCCGAGCCATTGCCTGAATATCCCGAAGCTATGTATTTGGTAGGAGCAGGTACAGCTTATGGATGGGATACCCCCGGAACCAAAGAGGATGCCATTATGCATAAAATTGCCGGTGGTGCTCCCTCAGAAGGAATCTACTGGAAAATACTGTATATCGAAGCTGGTGGCGGATTTAAAGTATCTGCCGCAGACTGGAAAGCTCCCAACCTCGGATTTGGTGATGTAACTGAATATGATGCCAATGGTGTGGCTGTGACCGACCTGGACGGAAATATGGATATCGCTCAAAGTGGTATGTATATGGTTGTGCTGAACTTAAGAGACAATCAGACAAAATTGTCCATTACTCCGGCAGAGGTTTATGGTATCGGTGATGCATTCACCAATTGGGACGAAGATGCGCCAGCCAACCTCTTTACAGTGAATAATGATACTAAAACATTGGTAT
>JAQVEI010000192.1 GCA_028697695.1 Lentimicrobiaceae bacterium | reverse complement strand
CGCAACGGGAAGAAGATTATCAAAAACTGGTGAACCGTTGCCGTGAACTGGATATCCCTGAAAAAGATATATGGTGGTACCTCGATACCCGCAAATACGGTACCGCACCTCATGCAGGGTTTGGACTGGGATTTGAGCGACTCATGTTGTTCATTACAGGTATGGCCAATATACGCGATGTGATTCCTTTTCCAAGGACACCGCAAAACGCTGAGTTTTAACCAATAATCATAACCTGGTAAGGTTGATATGCAAATAAAAATAAAGGTCGCCGGTTATTGATAAAATAATTTTTTGTATCTTGGCTCAATAATTGTGACTAATATCAACCCTACATGTTAACTCAAAAACTGCAGCAAAAATTACTACAGAAGCTTTCACCTCAACAAATTTTGTTGATGAAGCTGCTGCAAATACCTTCCATAGCTTTAGAACAACGGATTAAGCAGGAAATTGAAGAAAATCCTGCACTTGAAGATGCCTCGGACCCGGAAATACGCAACGATGCCGACGAGTCTGTTTCCGAAACCGAACCTGATCCGGTTGAAGAACTCGAAAAAGAACGGGATGATTTTGATATTACCGAATATCTTGATGATGATGATATTCCGGCTTACCGCTTAAATGCCAACAACACCAGCGCCGACGATGAACAACGTGAAGTTCCCTTTGCTTCGGGCATTAGTTTTCATGAAGTGTTGCTACAGCAGTTGGGCCTGCGTCATCTGGATGATCGCCAAATGATTATTGCCCGCTACATTATTGGTAATCTCGACGATTCCGGCTACCTGAACCGTCCATTACCGGCTATGGTGGATGACCTTGCATTTACTCAGAACATTGTGACCAGCGTGGAAGAGCTCAATGAACTTTTAACCATTGTTCAGGAGTTTGACCCCCCGGGAGTGGGTGCACGTGATTTACGCGAGTGTCTTATGATTCAGTTGCGCCGCTTCACCCAAACCCCTCAGGTAGCGTTGGCGCTTGTTCTGGTAGACAAGTACTTTGATGAGCTTACCAAAAAACACTACGACAAAATTATACGCCGGGCTAAGATTACCGAGGATGAACTGCGGGACGCCCTGAATGAAATACTGAAGCTCAATCCAAAGCCCGGCAACTCCATGGGCGAAACCGTGCGGGCTAACCATTATATTATGCCCGACTTCTTTATCTACATTAAGGACCATGAGCTGGAGCTTCAGGTAAATTCGCGCAACACTCCCGAGCTTAGGCTGAGCCGCACCTATGTGGACATGCTGGAAACTTATGCCGAAAGCAAAACAAAGTCAAACAGCCAAAAGGATGCGGTAATGTTTATTAAGCAAAAGATTGATTCTGCCCGCTGGTTTATCGATGCCATTAAACAACGCCAGAATACCCTGTACGTTACCATGTCGGCAATTATGGAATACCAAAGCGAGTATTTCCTTACCGGAGATGAAACCAAACTGCGTCCTATGATTCTGAAAGATATCGCGGAAATTGTCGGATTGGACATCTCAACCATCTCACGGGTGGCCAATTCCAAATATGTACAAACACCCTTTGGAACATTCCTGCTCAAAACATTTTTCTCCGAGTCAATGCAAACAGATTCCGGTGAGGAGGTATCTACCCGTGAAATCAAAAAAATACTTTCCGATTGTATCGAAAGCGAGGATAAAATTAAACCCCTGACCGATGAGCAATTGACCGATATTTTAAAAGAAAAGGGCTACAATATTGCCCGACGCACTGTAGCCAAGTATCGGGAACAATTGAGTATTCCGGTGGCCAGATTACGGAAAGAGCTTTAGAACAGATAGCCGGCTCCTCTGAGCCTCATTGGATGGTAAGAAACCATTTCAACCCGGACGTTTATAAATATACGAAGTAGAAAACACGGTAATCATTGACATTTGGCATATACCGACTGGTAAATCAAGTTACAAGGGTTTATTTTAACATTATTTTGCCCGGATAGAAACTATTATTATTGTGTTAATGAAACATGTCCTGCATATCAACGGTTTATTTAATTTTACTTTTTTATTTTCATTTGCGCCATGTTAAACAGAACTCATTTTTTACTGGCTGTATCAGTGCTGTTTTTACACACTGCCTGTAACCGGCCTCAACCTCAGGAATCAACCGCTGCTATGCAAAGTAATTTTCCAGCCCCTCCCAGGGCCAAAATAGTGCCACATACATTCAACGAATTCGGCCATGAAAGAGCAGACAATTATTTTTGGCTCAAAGAAAAGTCAAATCCTGAAGTGATTGCGTATCTTGAGGCTGAAAATGCCTACTGTGATACGGTGATGAAATCTACCGAAGGTTTGCAGGAACAACTTTTTAATGAGATGAAGTCACGCCTTAAAGAAACGGATGAAACAGTTCCCGGGCTCAATAATGGCTACTACTATTATTCACGCACCGAAGCAGGTAAACAATACCGGATTTATTGCCGCAAAGCTACAACAGCAGGTGCTGTCGAAGAAATTCTTTTCGATGTGAATGCAATGGCTGAAAATAAGCCGGCGTTTATCTTTGCAGCTTACGATGTAAGTTTAAACAACAAGCTGGTGGCCTACCTATCCAATGAAACGGGTTCATTCGCCGATTTCACTTTGCATATAAAGGATCTGGCATCCGGCAGGGAGCTCCCGGTGAGTATAGACAAGGTGCAGGCAATGGCCTGGAGCAATGACAACAAGACCATATTTTATACGCTGGGTGATGAAACATTAAGGGCAAGTAAGGTTTATCGAATGGATATAAATCATCCCGAAAAGGCTGAACTGGTTTTCGAAGAGCCGGATGAGCAGTTTATATTGTACGTTCAAAAGACCAAAACCAATGACTTTATATTGATTCGCTCGGGCAGTTCAACCACATCCGAATACTGGTATTTATCCGCCAACGATCCAATGGGAAAGTTCAGGGTTTTTATTCCACGTGTTAAAGATGTGGAATATGATGTAGAACATCACAAAGAGAAGTTTTTCGTGTTGTATAAAGACCGCGCTCATCTCAACCGCATGGTTTATGAAGTGCCTCTCAGCAACTTTACAAACAGGCTGAGCTGGAAAGTCGTGGTCCCATACAACGACAGCGTTAAAATTGAAAGTATGGAGGTGTTTCAGGACTATCTGGTAACTACTGCAAGAAAGAATGGACTGATTGGCATTGAGGTGCTTGGCCTTAGAGACAATTCCCATAAAGCCATTTCATTTCCCGAGCCTGTATATACAGCTTATTCTGATGAAACACCTGAATATACAGCCCATAAGCTCCGCTATATTTACACTTCGTTAAACCGCCCTGCAAGTACTTTTGAGTATGATATGGATACAGGTGAAAGTAAACTGCTGAAACAACAGGAAATTCCCGGTGGATTTAATCCTGACAATTACACTGTAGAAAGATTGTGGGCAGGTGCCAAAGATGGAAAACAGGTGCCTGTTTCAGTCATTTATAAAAAAGGTTTTAAAAAGGACGGTACGCATCCGGCATTACTTTATTCATATGGCAGCTATGGAGTGAGTTCTGATGCGTATTTTATATCCAACTTTTTTAGTTTGATTGACCGCGGGTTTGTATTTGCCGTAGCTCAAATACGAGGAGGAAGTGATTTGGGCGAACAATGGTATGAAGAGGGAAAACTACTCAATAAGAATAATACCTTTCACGATTTCATTGCCTGTGCTGAAAAGTTGATTGCAGATAAATATACTTCACCGTCCGGACTATCAATTATGGGCGGTAGTGCCGGAGGACTACTGGTTGGAGCGGTTGTAAATATGCGGCCTGAGCTGTTTAATGCTGCCGTGGCACAGGTTCCTTTTGTTGATGTAATGACCACCATGCAGGATGCTTCATTGCCCTTAACTACTCAGGAGTACGAAGAATGGGGCGATCCGCGGGAAGAGGCATATTACAATTACATGCTTTCCTATTCACCCTACGATAATATCAAAGCTCAGGTATATCCGCATATGCTGGTTACCGGTGGTTTAAACGACTCACAGGTGTTGTATCATGAGCCAGCCAAGTATGTTGCAAAATTGAGGACGCTTAAAAAAGGAGACAATATAGTGCTGCTGCGTACCAATATGGAGTCGGGTCACGGTGGCGCAACCGGGCGTTACAACGCTTTGAAAGAGGTGGCTTTTGAAATGGCTTTCCTGTTGAAACAAACCGGGTTGGGCAACCCAAAATAATAAGATAAAATCCGGCTGAATTTTTCGGATTTACTTGATTTATATATGATTTTTTTCTATATTTACCTTTTCAAATCAGCTCATTATGGGACAGACTTTGCTTAAAGTAATGGTAGATAGTTTTGAGCGTAAAAGCGCGGAAGATTCAAAACAGAAGAATTTACCTTTTATTACCATTTCCCGCGAACACGGATGCCAGGGCAATACGCTGGCGCATATGCTACATGATGCATTGGCAAAACAAAACCACGTCTGGGATATAGTCAATAAAGAAATCTTACACGAAACAGCCCGGGAGCTAAACGTTTCTGCCGATCATGTGCGCAAGGTTGCTGCCGGCCTTGATCGTACCATCATCGACGAAATAATAAACTCATTCTCAGTTAAATACTATAAGAGCGATCGCAAAATACGACGAACCATAGCCATGGTGGTCGAAACCAGTGCGCAGGCCGGAAACGTTATAATCGTGGGCCGCGGGGGGGCAGCCATTACACGAAATATGACTTCAGGTATTCATATCCGCCTTACGGCTCCCATTAGCTACCGCCTTGGAAACCTCATTGAAAGTAAAGGCCTGAGCAGGGAAGAAGCTTTTGCTCTGCTTTCCAAAGTTGATTTAAAACGATACAAATTTCAACGTGACTTTACTAAAGTTGGTGGAGACACCAACGAATTGTTCGACATTTCCTTCGATTGTAGCAGAGTGAAGCATGAGGAAATTATAAAAATGATAATGGCCCTGCTTAAAGAGCGGGGAATTGTCGGGTGATGTGATGATTGGATTGGCATCACCTCACGCTGCCTTGCTGTAATACATTTCAGATGGAGAAGGTCTTACTCCCGTATGCGAATTTTTAAACTTTACACAGTTGACCGGCGAAACCAATGTCCGCAGCCGTTCGATTACTCCTTTTTAGTTGCTACCACTATAGCCGTGGCGCCTAACATGAGCGGAAAACCTTCTACTTTTGAAAAGCCGGCATCCAGCAGTACTTTTGTGATTTCAGGAATGGAATAGTAATGATTGGCCGAGTAAGCCAGATAGTTGTATGCTTCGCGGTTGCCCGAAATCAAACCGCCCAATGGAGCGGTGATGAATGTCTGGTAGAAATGGTACAGTCTTTGAATTATCTTATTTTTTGGCTGACTGGTTTCCACAA
>JAQVEI010000191.1 GCA_028697695.1 Lentimicrobiaceae bacterium | reverse complement strand
TAAGGTGATTAGCATTTAAACGCTTTTCCATCTATTCCTCCGCAAACAAAGAAACTATCGGTCATTTCCTGTCACAACTCAAATTATACAATTCCCAAATGGATAAAGCCTCTTGGATTGAAGGTTTTTAAGTAAAGTTTTCGTCTGAAATCGGAGCTTAAATGTTATCAGTTACAACAAACTTGATTTTATCGGCGTAATAAAATGCCTTTCATAAACGGCGTTTCATTATGGGTTTTGTAGATGATAGCCTTTTCTTCTTCTGTACATCCGATCAGGATTTTGATTTCGGAATCTTTCTTCACCAAATCAACAATACACATGATGGCATCTGTCCTCTTTTCGCCACTTCCGACCCACACATCTATTCCTGCCCTATCCATTGCTGTTGTGTCTTTCAAATAGCCATAATCAACTCGATAAATAAACTCAGGATACCTGGGATGGACTGATCCCTTTGGTCTGTCAATGACAACTTCCGACCCAGCCACCAATTTATCCAGTGCGTCCCAAAATGCGCTGTTATTTTGCACCATGCCTATTTCTCACACATTCCTAATTCGTTATCCGTTATCTTCAATGAAAAAACAACTTCTTTCTCTGCGTTTCCCCTGCAGTAATGGTTTTTTCCCTGTGGCAAGCTACGGATTAATGCCCTTCTCTCTATTATATTTATCCAACGCTGCTTGCAAACTTGCGTTTTCAGCACGCTCTTTCAGCCTGCTTAATAATCCACTTATAAGCGTACTTATCGTAAATGATAAAATGAAACCGCCCCAAGCCTTTAGGTTGTTCACAGGAAACCAGTCGAACAAAACAATCAGAACCGCAGTTGCGACCATAATCGTCAGAAAAAACAGCACATTTCTCAAAACAACCGTCATATTTTTTATCCATCGGTCTGCAAGATAAATATTCTGAGCGATAACTATAATACTTGCAAGGAGCAGTAACTGTAATAATGTTGCTGTGGAGAGTCCTGCGCTTCCTAATCTGAACAGGGACGAAAAATCACCTACATAATCTCCTACTATTAAACTGAGTAGAATATAAACAAATACAATAACGCCATACATAGTAAAGACGTCGGATATATAGTTAAAAATTGTTTTCTTACTTTCCATTGCTATTTCAACCCCAGCTTTCTTCTTAATTCATCCGAATACATACGCGACACAATAATCTGTTCACCGTTTTGTAAAGTCAGCCTGATTTTCCTGTCAAATTCTGCTCTAAGGCTTTTTACCTTTCTTAAATTGACTATAGTCTGTTTACTTACACGGAGAAAGTCGCGTTCTACAAGTTCCATCTCTATTTCGTACAATTTCAAATCTGATTCGTAGATTTCATCTTCCGTATAAACAAGTATCTTTCGATCAACCGTATCAATATACAGAATTTTTTCTATATCCAATAAATATGTCTCGTCGTTGTGTCTTACGCCAATCTGCATATTTATCATTCGCATAAGCGCAATCATTTTTTCAATCTCTTGCGTTATTTTCCGTGTGCGTATTATCACTTCCGTATTTGCATATTTATCATCGACATCAATTTCTATCCTCATTTATTCCAGCCCTTTTTTTCTGAACGCTATAAAAAACAGCATGATGAACACCGCCGCATTTATCACAATAATGATTATACTTTCTCCAATACCTTTATCAAAACTCATCTTGTTGAGTAAGACACTCATTTGTTGAGTATACAAGAATTTTGCTACTTTTTCGATTGTACTGTTAAATAGAGCCAGCATCGGTCCGAAACTTAAGATTACCATCGCAGGCATTACAAGCGATGTGGACACCATCTGATTTTTTGCAAATATTCCTATACAGCCTCCCAGCACTATCGATATCACAAAGCCAAGTCCCATGATAAGTAAATAGAACAATATATTCTCTTTTTCAAGACCCGTAGCCATTACTCCCGCGCCAGCCATACATATGGTCCAGACATATATACCGACACCCGCCAAATACTCCCAAGGCGCAACATTTGCCATCATTAATACTCTCAAAGTATTTTTTTCTTTTTCTTCCGAAATAATCGCAGCCATAGCTGTTAAAGGGGCCATGCCCATATACATCACGGAAAACAATTTGGTAAAAAATGCGTCCGGCATACCATCTAACTTAATAGCGTTTTCCATAATCAATGTCATGACAGGAAAAAGGATAAACTGAATGAGTACAACCCTGTTTTTTATTGTATCCTTTATTTGTTTTTTGATAATGACGCTGATATTTCGCATTTATACATCCTCCTGAAGTTTTCTTCCCGTAAGTTCCAAAAAAACTGTTTCCAAATTTGGTTCCGATGAGTGTATGGTTTCAATGTTGCCCGCTTCGAACAATCTGGAAATTTCTGTTGCGGATTCTTTTCCGTGTTTCAGTTCAAGATCTTCACCTGATGATAAATGCAACTTTATTTTTTTCTGATGATTATATTTCCTGCATATTTCCTGTGGCGCTCCCATTTCAACAATAACGCCTTCGTTCAAAAGTGCAACTGTATCGCACAGTGCTGCCGCTTCTTCCATATTGTGTGTTGTGAGAAATATGGTAATCCCAGTTCTTTTCTTCTCCAGAATTATCCTGTGTATCGACTTCATGGTTTGCGGGTCCAGCCCACTCGTAGGCTCATCTAAAAATATAAGTTTCGGTGAGTGCAGAAAAACTCTTGCAAGCTGAAGCCTTGTCCGCATTCCTTTGGACAAATTCATTGCCGGCATTCTCATCGCATCCTGCAATCCAACCATCTCTAAGGTCTGTTTAATTTTGCTGTGTGGAATGCCGTAAATATCCGCAAAAATCTGTAAATTTTCAACGCATGAAAATCTTTCATATACACCAAATTCGTCCATCATAATGCCGATATTCTTTTTGTCTTCGCCCGTAAGCCTTTCGACTTTTTTACCCAAAGTTATGACAGAACCAGCCTCAAATGAAAGCTGCCCCGTCAATATTTTGATGAGAGTGGTTTTCCCGGCACCTGACGGACCAAGTAATCCGAATATTTCCCCTGATGGAATATCAAAATTTACTCCTGACAAAACAGTTTTATCGGCAAAACTTTTATATACATTCTTACATTGAATCATGGTTGCCTCCTTTTTAGCTGTTTGATATTTCTATGCTAAAAGACCGGCCTTTTAAAATCAATGCCGCAAAGTCTAAGTTGCCGATAAAGCTATTTTAGTTGCCAATAATTTCGATTTTGCTGATGACGCTATCACGTCTAAGCTTGATAAGTAAGTTCTGGAGTAACAGGCTTATCTGAATAGCTTTTTCTCTATATCAGGGGATTTTATACAAGTCGTCACCGTGAAACATGATTTTGTCATTCTTTCCTGATTGCTTTAAGACTAAAATCACATTATAGACATCAGGATATGGTGAAACCATTCCCGCACAGGCCATGCCAAACATCAAACCATTAAACACTGTTGCCTGTGGTGGCGCCAATAAAAACAACGTTAAAGGGACAACGCCAAGCAGAAATGGCAATAAACACATAACTATAAAGCGGGTTCTGCTTAACGGATAAGATGCCAAAGCCACAAAGACCAACTTGCCTTTTAACTTACCAATAGTTACCTGCGCTTCCTTGGGATAAACGACGGCGTGTAAGCATTCATGAACTATTAGAAGGACGAATCCCAGTAGCAAACCACCCAGGATAGCCAACCGGGAAACAACCTTTGATTGACTTAGATAGGTTTTCGTAAACAACGCCAAAATCACGATACAACATAGGATTACAGCAACAGGCATGGACTTCTTCATCATCTCAGCGATTGAAGCAGGAGCTTTTAGTTTTTTCGCATGCTTAGGAAGCTTTCCACACTGATATTTACTTATATTATCAATCGATTTCACAAACTTTATCATTTCATTTCGTCTCAACAGATAAGCAATTCCAGGTCGTAGCGCCTTTGTCCTCATCGCAGTATGATGATATTATTCCCCTCATCAAAAGCCCTTAATCAGCTAAAGCTCAAAGCCTAACAAAGGCACCAGCATTTCATCTTCGTGTAAACCACCGTGCCTGCCCAGCAAACGATTAAGCTTTTTGGGCCACCACAAATAAGTCTCAGGTTTTGTTGGCACAGCGATAAGATCACCAATGCGGTTTTCCAAATCAGAATGGGATGTTCCTTTGCCAAAAAGTTCCATTTGTAAAGCTTGCTCACGGTTTATAAATTGAAACTCACCTGGCCAGGTCTTTTCAAAATAATTTTTCACAGCTTCATCTTGCCCGCTTTTAACATGTAAGAAAGGCAAACGCGCTTCGCAAGTTGGGGGCATGACCAACAACTTGCGCAGTTCAGGATGATTCGCCAAATTGTATTGTTCGTCAACGGGTGTCGTAACTGAACCATGATCGGCGGTAAGCAAGACCAAAGTATCGCCTGGCTTCCTTTTATTTACTTTTTCCATCAAAAGCCGTTCAAAACTATGGCTAAAATTAGTGAAGGAATCAACACCCGCTTCAGCATAGGTGCCATAACGATGCGCCAGTGTATCGACAATGCTCCAATAAACATACACGAACTGACGTCTGGGATTAGGGTTCAACAAAAGCTGGCGAACCTTTACCCACAAATCGGATTCACTTGAATAGCCATGAAAAGTCGCATCGTTCAAATGCATTCGTGAAAGTCCCGAACCAACAATATGCGAAGGCATCACAGCATGAGTATCAATACCCCATTTCTTAAAATGTGTGCCGATAGGATCCATACCCAAAAACGTTTCTGGGTCAAAACCCGCGCGCGACAATCCGCCCATATCCCCTTCAAAAGTGGCAGGCATATGAAAGATATTGTTGATAGACATGCCCAGCTGCCAAAGCCACATTTCATAGCCAATGATGCCATGTTGGCTGGGCGTACTACCCGTCCAGATGCTGGTTAATGCCGATGCTGTTGTGCTCGGGCAAATACTGGTCAGCGGGAAAAGATGCCCCGCCTCAGTCTGTGCCTGCCAAAAAGGGACTTGCCCATCATTCATCCACTGACACAGCTGCTTATAACCCAGTGCGTCTACCAAAATAACCAGCACTTGTTTGTAGTTCTTCGCAAAGTGCTGGGTGATGCTTTCGTGCAAAGGCGCGGCAGGCAAAGCTTTTCCGCCCAGCCATGCGCTCACACTGGGCAGAATATTCGCGATTCCAAATCCGTCATACGAAGGCAATATGCTTTCCGGCACACCATCCATTGATTTCAAATGTTTCATAACAAGTTCTTCATGTACAGGCATAATCTCTCCAATCTACAAAGCCAGGCAGGCTTCCACTGCCAGCCAAAACAGGCTCTCGCGAACATCGCGTTTATGATTCCAAGCGCGTTTATCCCAACCATCTGGGTGCACCAGATCGCCACCATACAGA
>JAQVEI010000190.1 GCA_028697695.1 Lentimicrobiaceae bacterium | reverse complement strand
GAAAGCCGGCAAAAGAGATCAAGAGCAAATACCAAAAACGTAAAGAGCGACGAGAGGCTGCAGAACGCAACCAGGTTGAAGGGAAGTTTGGTCAGGGCAAGCGTGGATATGGTTTAAATGATATCCGTGCCAGATTGGCCACGACGTCAAACAGTTGGATAGGGGCTATCATTTTTGTGATGAACCTGATCAGGTACATGAGGGATATTCCCCTGTCATATTTTGTCTCGTTTCTATCGAAACTGATGAAAGTGAGAAATATAAACATTTATCCAGTCAAGCCACAAATGAAATTGTGTGCCTGATTGGGATTTAATAAGCAGACCCTAATTACCGAATGAAAGAATAAGATGACAATATAATGATTAGGGCTTTAAAAATATTAATTACAGGATGTTTCATTTTGGGGATGTTATTCATTATAAAAGTAACCAATTTCCCCTCTTTTAAAAATAAAAACTTATTAATTAATGCAAATGATAAAATGTCAAATTCACATCTAAATAAAAAAAATCGATGAAAAGATACGGAAAAGTCATAAAAATCAAACCTGACAAACTTGATTATTATAAAAAGATTCATGCAAATCCATGGCCTGAGGTAGTAACAGCCATTTATGAATGTAATGTAAGGAATTTTTCTATTTACTACCGGGATGGTTACCTGTTTTCTTACTACGAGTATATCGGGAAAGATTACGACGCCGATATGAAAAAATTGTCGAAGTTGACAAAAGATTGGCTGCAGGAAACCGACCCGTGCCAAACCCCTGTTGAATCAGCTAAAAAAGACGAGTGGTGGGCAGAAATGGAAGAAGTCTTCCACACGGATTAGTACATAAAAACAGTTCCAACAGAAAATGGAGAAATCGGGATAGTTATTAATTAAGGAATAGTTTTTAAACTGAAATGAAAACAACAAAATCATTTGCTATTATTATTCTTTGTTTTTGCTTTTATTCCGGGTGCTGTAAAAAAGAATTTTCCGGTAACAACAGGCTATGGTACACGTATCCGGCCAGGTATTGGGACAGTCAGGCATTACATTTAGGCAACGGGTATTTTGGTGTTTCATTTTTTGGTGGTATCGAAGAAGAAATTATTGCAGTATCAGAAGCAAGTATGTGGACAGGTGAGGCGGCAAGGGGTAATTGGATAAACGCCGGGGTAAATCCAAAAGCATCAAAATCGCTTCCGGATATAAGAGAGGCGATAGTAAACGGAAAAATCCGTTTGGCAGATAGTCTGGTATCAGAAAATTTTTTAGGCGCATCGACATTACACGGTTCTTTCACATCGGTAGGAAACCTTAAAATTAATTTTTTGGATCAGGGGATGAAAACAAAAAAATATGTCAGATCATTGGATTTGGCAAATTCCCTGGGTTTGGTTCAATATGATGTTAACGATATTGCCTTTAACAGAGAGTATTTTTGCTCTTATCCCGACAGAATTTTGGGGATGCGATTTTCTGCAGACAAACCGGGAAATATTTCTTTTAATCTGGAAATGAGCATCGTGCAGGACTCATTCCGTATTGAAATTTCAAAAAACAGGTATCATATAAAAGGATTTATAAATGAAAATAACCGCCCCTTCAGTGTAATGATAAGCGTAGAAAATAAGGGAGGGACTGTAGGGCAGGAAAATGGTTATATATCTGTGCGAAATTCTGATTCGGTTGAAATATATCTTTCAGTAGCAACTGATTATGCTTTGAGATATCCTAATTATACTGGTATTGATCCTGTGAAAACCACCAATGACATCCTGCGCAATCTGTCGGAATATGACTATGAAGAATTGAAAAACAGGCATATTGAGGATTATAAATCATTATACGATCGTGTTGCTTTGTTTTTGGAAGGGAACAAAGAAGCGGAGAAGCTTCCGACAAACGAACGATTTGAAAAATTGAAGGCAGGCAAATCTTATCCCGGGTACAAAGTCCTTGCTTTTAATCTGGGTCGATACATGATTATCAGTTCATCGCGCCCGCACACACTTCCCGCCAATCTTCAGGGGGTATGGAATATTTTCCGGAGTGCCCCGTGGTTGGGTAATTACCAAAGTAATATAAACCTTCAGCAAAATTATTGGTCTTGTGGCCCCGTAGGTCTTAATGAATGCCAGCAACCCTATATCGACTGGATTGAGAACCTTGCCATATCCGGCCATGAAATCGCCAGGCGGGTATATGGTACTGATGGCTGGGTAAGCCATACCACCGGAAATATCTGGGGACATGCGGCTCCAATTGGTAGTATCGTATGGGGCCTGTTCCCCATGGGGGCAGCATGGCACTGCCAACATGTTTGGGAGCAATTTGCTTTCACACAGGACACAGTATATCTGCGCGACCAGGCATTCCCACTTTTAAGGGATGCATCCGTTTTCTGGCTTGAAAACTTAATACCTTTTAATGGCTATTTAATTTCTGCACCGACGGTTTCTGCCGATCATGGCGCCTATTTGACGGATGACGGATACAATCCGGCTGTGTATCCTTTTAAAAGCGATAAATACCATTATTGTTTACCGGGCGCATACCAGGATATCCAAATGGTATGGGATTTATTCACGAATACATCAACCGCTGCGAAGATATTGGGTTTCGTTGATTTTGCAGACTCGCTGATAGTGACACGGGAAAAGCTTCTGCCTTTGAAAATCGGGCGGCACGGGCAATTGCAGGAATGGAATGAAGATATTGATAATCCGGAATGTAAACACAGGCATATATCTCATTTGTATGCAGTTTATCCCGGTACTGAGATACATCCGTTAGCAACACCGGATTTAGCTGACGCTGCAAAAAAAGCATTGGATATGAGGGGAGACGGACGTTTTTTTTTCTATTCACCACACACAGGGGGGAACTTCTCAAGAGCACATCGTATGCGGTGCCGGACAAGATTGCTCGATGGGAACAGAGCCAATAAAATTATGACTGGAATGTTAACCGAGCAAGGGTTTGAAAATGTACTTACTTTTCATCATGCGCCACTTAGCCAGCCATCTTATTACGACCAGTACCCAATTTCAACAAGGGACGGAATGGAATGCAGGTTCCAGTTGGACGGTTCTGCTGCCCTTCCGGGCTGTATTGCTGAAATGCTGATTCAGTCGCATCTTGGAGAAGTGCATTTGTTACCAGCTCTTCCGGATGAATTTAAAACAGGAAAAGTATCGGGGTTAAAAGCAAGAGGTAATTACAAAATCGATATGGAATGGAAAAACGGCAAACTGGTGTGGGCTGAAATAGAAATTCCAAAAAATTCGCCAATTCCTCCTGTCCGTCTTGAAAATAAGATCATTAATTCTGATGAATATAAAAATATAAGATTTAACTATTTAGACGATTAAATAAGAATATGAAACGCTCAGAAATAAACGAAGCCATCAGGTTTTCAAAAGGGTTGCTGGAAAAGAACAATTTCCGGCTTCCCCCTTTTGCGTACTGGACTATAGATGAATGGAAAAAACATAAAGACAAAATTGGAACCATCTCCCGGGTGATGCTGGGATGGGATATCACCGATTTTGGTTCGGAAAAATTTGAAGAAGTGGGGGCCGTGCTTTTTACCATCCGCAACGGTGATGTGTATCAAAAAAGCACGGGGACGCCCTACGCAGAAAAGGTAATTATCCTGCGACAGGAAAAAGAACAGAAAATACCAATGCACTGCCACAGGGCTAAAACGGAAGACATTATCAACAGGGGTGGCGGGGTTTTATCAATCCAATTGTACGGTTCGGATAAACAAGGGAATATTGATAATAATGAGGACGTAGAAGTATTTATGGATGGTATCCAATACTGTTTCAGGGCAGGGGAAACTGTCGAAATACAACATGGTTGCAGCATAACCCTCACCCCCGGCCTGTACCACGCATTTTGGGCAAAAAAAGGGGCAGGCGACCTGGTTGTTGGTGAAGTGTCCTCCATAAACGATGACAATACCGACAATGTTTTCACGGAGCCGACAGAAAGGTTCTCTGCAATTGAAGAGGATGAACACCCTTTACATCCGTTGGTAAACGAATACGGTAAACTGTAAATTACAAGGTATAATGGGAATAGGAGGCAAAAAGAATATTGACATAGTGGTGGCCGGGCACACCTGTCTGGATATAACGCCGGTTTTCAGGGCAGAAGCCAGTACCGGCGCAAAACATTTTTTTACCCCGGGCAGCCTTACGAATATGGCAGGCGTGGAGATAGCTGCCGCAGGCGCTGTTCCCAATGTAGGGTTTTGCCTGGCAAAATTGGGGTTAAAAATCCGGTTGGTGGGTAAGGTAGGCAAAGACCTCTTCGGAGAAGGGGTACTGCAGTACCTGAGGGAAAACGGTATCCCGGAGGGCATAGCGCAAACAGCAGGGGCAGCTACCTCCTATACAATAGCAATCTCTCCGCCCGGGGTGGACCGCATATTTTTCCACTTTCCGGGGGCAAACGATACGTTTACATCCGGTGATATCGATTATAATATTGCAGAACAAGCCCGTCTGTTCCATTTTGGCTACCCGCCCCTGATGAAAAAAATGTATGAAAACCACGGCTGTGAGCTGGTGAAAATATTCAAAAGGGTAAAAGAGCTGGGGGTAATTACCTCCCTCGATATGGCCTACATAGAGTCATTGTCAGAATCCGGGGGAGCCGATTGGGAAAGCATCCTCAAACGGGTGTTGCCTTATGTGGATATTTATATGCCCAGCATCGAAGAAACCCTCTTTATGCTCGACAGAAACTATTTCGATAAAAATGCCTCAAAAGGCAGCCTTGCCGAAAACCTGGACGTGAATATACTGCCAGCCCTGGGCAGCAAGTTGCTTACATACGGGGCAAAAGTAGTGGCAATCAAGTGCGGGGTAAAGGGTTACTATGTAAAAACCCAACCCGGGCAAGTATTGAAAGAGCTAAGCAATCTTGTCCCCATTGATGCCGGCAATTGGAGCAACAGGGAGTTGCTGGCCGGAGCTTACAAGGTAAAAGAGATTAAATCTACCACCGGGGCAGGCGACAGCAGTATAGCAGGTTTTCTGGCGGCATTCCTGAATGGCCTGCCAATCGAAGAAACGATAAAAGCAGCCAACGCAGTAGCCGCACAAAGCATAACCGCATACGATGGGGCCGGCAACATAAAAAATTTCGGCACAACCTTAAAAAAAATAAAAAACGGCATGCCGACCATTGAGTCGGATATAAAAGGGACATACTGGAAGTACAACAAGAAATTGGAAATCTGGAAAGGTGCAAAAGACCAATCCTGAAAAGGCTTCAGTAAAAAACTGATGTTTCGCAGTTAAAAATGAAGTTGATAATCAGAGGATAAGAGATAAAAAAAGCAGCATATTTTAGCTAATATATCATTGAAAATGATTATCTTAGCGATGGAAACCAAACCATTAAAATA
>JAQVEI010000189.1 GCA_028697695.1 Lentimicrobiaceae bacterium | reverse complement strand
CTCCCAGATTTGAACTTCTCCCGACTCAGCAGACAGGAACCCTATTTTTTTTCCGTCAGGGCGCCATATGGCATTAAACTCACTGGCCGGGGACTGTGTCAGATTTCGTGGCGATTCGGCATTCTTGTCCAGGCGCCATATGTCGCGGCTGCTTTTATTGGTTTCGGCATCGTACCAGGTAACACCATAAATAAAACTCTTGTCAGCAGGTGAGTATTGTACATCAGACAACCGGCCTAATTTCCAAAGTGTTTCAGCATTAAATTTTTCTTGTGCATGCATTGCAAGCGGAAGTATCATTCCAACTAAAATTAAAGATAATGATAATTTTTTTTTCATGATGTGTGGGTTTAGCTTCAGCGAAAGTAGTAAATGTTTTTACTTAAGCCCGCTCATTGTTGATATATTTTATCAGGAAAGCAGATAATATTATATGCTTAATCCATAAAATTATCGGATGAGTTTGGCCTGTTGGAAAGATATCCTCAAGTCAGTTAACTTTATGCGGGTGCGGACTTACCCTGTAACCCCGGCTTTATTGAGGTTTTTAAAAACCAGGTAAAAATAGGTTTCATGTAAAAAAAATTATTATCTTCACACCGGAAAACGGCATAGATATGTAAAATATATAACTGTTTCTGCTCCAGACTATTTATTCGCTCGTTGATTTTATACATTTAAACCAGATATACCATTATGACATTTCATGAAATCGATAGCAAGCCGGATTCAAATAGCACATTAAAAATACTGGTAGCAGAAGACAATGTGGTAAATCAGCGTTTTTTGGTGTCCATGTTAAATATAATGGGCCATCAGCCCGTTTCGGTATTAAACGGGAGAGAGGTGCTTGAGATAATGGAAGTTGAAAAGTTTGATATTATCTTTATGGATATACAGATGCCGGAGATGAGCGGTATGGAAGCCACGCGGAGAATTATTGAAAAATACCCGGCTTCGGAACGGCCATTTATTATAGCCATTACAGCCAATGCATTGAATAGCGATTACCAGCGTTGCATTGAAGCCGGTATGGATGATTGTTTGTTTAAGCCTGTGAATCTTAAATTACTTCAAAGTTGTGTGCAGGAGTGGAGCGAGAAAGTTAAAATTAAACAATCAGCAGAGAAATAGTATTTTTCTATTTTCTATTTCCATTCAATTGTTATACTATTTCTTACCAGAGATAGTGCCGGGGTTTGTTTTACTTCAATTTGGGAGTTAAATGTTGTTTTATAAAGTGCATCCTCACTGTTAAGAGCGTCCAAAAGGTTGATACTTACTTTTTGCGTCGCGATAAAACTACCGTTAACGCTGAATTTTAGATTGTCATCAAAGCCATGTAATACCACTATGACTTTTTTAAATTCAGAAGGATAGGTTCCGTTTACCTTTCCCAGCGTCAGTGATTGTGCATCAGCATCATAAATAATATCACGACTATAAAACACACCGTGTTGATAATCATAGGAGTCGCCATCATCCTCGTAATATTCGAATTTAACGTTCTCCCGTCCAGCGTAAAGGTGCAAATAGAGAGTGTCTCCGGCACGCTCACCGGTGTTTTGAATCAGATGTTGCATAGGTATTGCTGAACCTGCTTTTACAAACAAGGGCAGGCGATGTACCGGCGAGGCAGCTGTTGCCACTGTGTTGCCCTCATATATTTCATCGGTATAAAAATTGTACCATTGCCCTTGTGGTAGATAAACATCGGTGAGGGCTTTATAGCTTTCCGAAGGCGCCACCAAAAGGTTTGGGCCAAAAAGATACTCATGCTGGAAGTCAGGCTTATAGACAGCATCGTCAAAAGTATAATCAATAGCCAGGCTTCGGTTTACAGGCATTCCGGATTCACTGGATTCATGGAAAACCGAATAGATGTAAGGCATTAGTTTGTATCTGAGCGATATGTAGTTTCTGCAGATGGCTTCGGTGTTCTCGCCGAAGGCCCATGGCTCAGCCTGACGTGTGTCTATGGCAGAGTGACTTCTGAAAAAAGGACTGAAAGCACCCACCGACATCCACCGGGCAAAGAGCTCAGGTGTTGCATTCTGGCTGAATCCTCCAACATCAACACCGGAGAACGCAACCCCGCTTAATCCAAGGCTGTTAATTATTCGCACCCCCAGCATTAAGTGCTCATCGGTAGCCTGATTGTCGCCGGTCCATAAGGCAGTATGGCGTTGCAATCCGGCAAAACCGGCCCTGGTAAGAATAAAAGGCCGACGGTTTGGCATCCATTCGCGCGCACCCTCAAAGGTAGCTCTTGCCATAAGTGAGCCATACACATTTTTAGCCTGACGGTATGTGGAGTGATGACCTTCCCAGTCCATTGTAATAAAGTTGGGTGTAAAACCGCCTCCCCATGAGGCTATTTCGTTCATGTCATTCCAGAATCCATCAACACCAACATCTGTCAGCGCCTTAAAAGCGTTGCTCCACCATTTACGGGCAGTTGGTTTGGAGAAATCGGGAAACGCGCACCAACCCGGCCATACCTGTGCACTGTACAAGGCACTGTCGGGATAGCGGATAAATACATCTTGTTTCAGTCCTTCTTCAAACGCTGCATACGATTTTTCAATCTTTATTCCGGGATCTACAATTACGGTCGTGTGAACACCCATTTTCTTTAGCTTATCAATCATTTTTGCAGGCTCAGGAAACCGGGTGGGATGCCAGGTGAATATTTTATAATCGTCCATATAATGGATGTCCAGATAAATCACATCCAATGGAATTTTCCTGAAGCGGAAATTTTCCACCACATCAATTACTTCGCGCTCCGGATAGTAGCTCCACCTGCATTGTTGGTATCCCAGGGCATAAAGCGGTGGCATGGGCATTCGGCCCGTGAGCGCTGTATAATCTTTGATGATTCCCTTAACATCGGGCTGATGGATAAAATAATAGTCCATCTCTCCATCAACTGCACTAAAGGAACTGAAACGCTGCGTTCCCGCGCCAAAGTTGAACAAACTTTTATAGCTGTTGTCCAAAAAAATTCCATAGGCAAGGTTACTGTGTAAACCAATGTAAAAAGGTATACTCACATATAGTGGATCGTCATGGGGGCCATAGTGTGGATTGTCGGTATTCCAATTGATGTATGCGCTTCCAAACCGGTCGAGATTACCCGTTTTTTCTCCAAGGCCTAAAAAGCGTTCACCCGCTTGCAAGGACTTACAGGTGGTAACTTCGGTACCCAGCCAGGAGGTTCCCAGGGCCGGGTCGTCGGCATTCAGGAGCTCACCGGATAGGGTGTAAAAAGCAAACCTTAGCGGGTATTTGTTGATTTCGAGCCGGATAAGCGTGGTGCTTAGTATTAGCTTACCCGCGTTTTCTTCAAATTCAATGACTGGCTCTTGAGGGCTCATTATCACTGCATAGGAAAACGGCTCAGTAAAGTCCTCCATTGCTATTCTTACCCTGATAATTCCACTGTCATAAGCCGTAACCCGGGCGGTACCATATGAAGTGAAAAGATTTAGAACGCCCGCGTTCATATCAAAAGTTTCCAGGTTTCCCAGGCTCTTAAATTGGTTGTTTTGTGCTAAAGCTGGTAAGCTCATAAAACAAAAAACCATCCATAGTAGTCGTTTGCTTTTCATGATGCCGGTCTTAAATGATGCCTACCCAAAAACCTGTTAACGGTACTATTTATTTGAAATAAACCTGATACCCCCATGCAGGCAGGGTTATGCTCTCGTTTTTATTCAACTTTACCTTATCATTGGTAAATAGACGGGTGTAATCGTCAGAAAATGCATCTCCTTCAAGGTTAAAGGTGAGGGGTTCTGCACTAAGATTAACAATGCTTAGCACTTTATTGCTTCCTTTCTCACGCAAAAGCGCAAATATTTCTTTGCTATATCCCGTATTAATTCTTTTCCAATTACCACCAAAGTCGCCATTGTAAAGCGCAGGATTGTTCTTTTTAAGTTCGAAGATTTGATGATAAAAATCAGCCATCGGGTAATTGTTCCATTCAACAGCATCTTTTTCAAAAAATTCCAAACGTTTATCCAGTGCGGCTTCCTGACCGGTATAGATTAAAGGCATGCCGGGTACCGTGGCGGTGAGTACGTAAAATGCCCTGACTCCATCGCCCAATCGTTCATATTCGGTACCATTCCATGAGTTTTCGTCGTGGTTGGTTATGAAATACATCCTATAAGCATCTGAAGGGTAGAGCGAATCGTTTTTATGCAGATAATTTTCAATGTCGTTTGCATTTTTATCCTGACTGTAAATGTCGTTCATAATCTTGTGAAACTCCCAGCCGTAAGTCATATCAAATGCAGCATGATGCCGTGGCGCTTCATCTTCGGCAAGCATGAATACCGGTTTTATTTTATCCAATTCTTTACGCACCCTCACCCAAAATGTATCGGGAACCATTCCGGCAACATCACAACGGTAACCGTCAATATCATATTCGTTTACCCAAAACTTCATTGCATTAAGCATGTAATCATTCATTTGAGGGTTGTTGTAATCAAATGCTACCACATCGGTCCAGTCAAAGGGAGAAATCATTTTTCCCAGTGAATCTTTCTCATACCACTCCGGATGTTCTGCTACCAGGGCGTTGTCCCAGGCAGAGTGGTTGGCTACCCAGTCGATAATGACATAAAGATCATTTTCATGAGCAGTTTTTATGAGTTCTTTAAAATCTTCATCCGTTCCATATTCCGGATTCAGCGTGAGGTAGTCACTCACCGAATAATAGCTGCCCATAGTGCCTTTTCTGTTGAGTTCACCAATGGGATTTACAGGCATCAGCCAAATTATGTCAGCACCAAGTTCTTTTAACCGGGGTAAGTGAGCTTTTAAAGCATTAAAAGTACCCTCAGGGGTAAATTGGCGGATGTTGACTTCGTAAATACTCAGATTTTTACTCCATTCAGGATGTTTTACCTGAGTAATTTTTCCACTCTGTTGCTGATCCCCACCGGTTTGGGTACCGCATGAACTAAAGATAAACAGCACTGAGATGGTTAAAAGAAGTAAAGTCCGGGTTCTAAGTTTAATCATGGTATTGGATTTAATTATTAGAAATAATAGAAAGTTCAGACGCAAAGATAATCAATGCTCATATAAAACAAAAACATCAACACATGAGGTCTTTTTGTGGCATTTCATTAAATTAAAAAAAGCTGCCCTGATAAAGAACAGCTTTTTGCAGCAAATGTTGAATATATTTTATTTCAACTGGAACAATTCGTCTTTTAATTTATTGTTTACTTTAACCGTTAACACTGTTAAATCCATATTTTGTGGGCCAGCCTGCTGCGAAATGGAATAGGGGAATTTCACTCCGTTTACTTCGCGGTAATCGCTGTAATCGGTTATGCCCTGTTCACCGGATTCGCGAATAAGCAGCCCGGTTTTAACATCGTAAAAGCGGGTGTTTT
>JAQVEI010000188.1 GCA_028697695.1 Lentimicrobiaceae bacterium | reverse complement strand
GCAGCAGTTGGTTTTGTTTTAAAGTGGCTTACTTTTGAAAAACAACTGAACTGGATTTGAATACTACTGACAATCAGTTGGTTATATTATACAATTCCATTGTTTTGGTTTTTACCGGACAACAATGCCGCAAATCCATAAAATGCTTCCCATAAAAAAAGTTAAGCAAACAGCTGATGGGTCGAACTAAGGAAAATTATTTTAACACCCGGATATTTGAGTGTGAAAATTTTTAGGCAATCACTTAAGGCAAGCATCGAATATATTGCGCCAGATGAATTTATTGGTCTGTTTAAAATCCGGCAAAAAAAAAGCCGCTCAAGGCGGCTACAGGTTATTAATATTCATCTTCGTGGAAAAAAAAGTCTTCCTTGGATGGATAATCAGGCCAGAGGTCTTCAATACTGTCGTATACCTCCCCTTCATCCTCAATTTCCTGAAGATTTTCAATAACTTCCATCGGGGCGCCGGATCGGATACTGAAGTCAATCAATTCCTCTTTTGTGGCTGGCCATGGGGCATCCTCGAGTTTTGAAGCCAATTCTAAAGTCCAGTACATCAGTATAAATGTTTAAAGGTTAATTTTTTGCAAAAGTATATGTTTTCGGTACAAAAGCAAATAAAATAAAAAGACAATAGCATTTCTTTTATTTCAGTGGCTTCCAGGGAATTTCCCTGGCATTTTTATCCATGGTAAATTTACGTGCAAGTACAAACAGGTAGTCGGAAAGGCGATTGAGGAACCGAATAACCAAATCACCCTGAAGGGTAGCATCGTTATTGCCAACCATTTTTATGGTTAGTCGTTCGGCTCTACGGCACACACAGCGGGCAACATGAGTAAATGAAACTGCCGGATGCCCGCCGGGCAGGATGAAGTTACTTATTTCAGGCAAATTCACATTCATCTCATCTATAGCTTGTTCAAGCTTTAAGATATCATCGTCAAAAAGCTGAGGCAAAGTTCCGGTAGATTTATGCGGATCAGCGGCAAGCAGGGATTCTGCAGTAAACACCCTATCCTGTATCCAACATATAAATTCGCGGGTTTGCTCATCGATGTCCTGATCACGCACTACACCCAAAAATGAGTTGAGCTCATCAAGTGTTCCATAGGCTTCAATGCGCTCATGGTATTTAGGCACCCGGGTTCCACCAATGAGGGAGGTTTCGCCCTTATCACCTGTTTTGGTGTAAATTTTAAAATCTGCATTCATAATTTATAGGAATTTAATCAGCAACAGTAGTATGCATGAAACACCAGCTATTAATCTTTGTTCACCATATCAGGTTCATTGGAATGATAGAAATTTATGGTCCGAATATCTGTATTAATTTCGTCAGAGGCAACCAATCCATCGGAAAGACGCACAATGCGATGGGCATGGCGGGCAATATCTTCCTCGTGGGTAACCAGAATAATGGTATTTCCGGCTTTATGAATTTCTTCAATCAGCGCCATAATTTCGATAGATGTCTTTGAATCGAGGTTGCCGGTTGGTTCGTCGGCCAGTATAATACTTGGCTTGTTTACCATGGCACGGGCAATAGCGACGCGTTGGCGCTGACCTCCCGACAGTTCGTTGGGTTTGTGTTTAACCCTGTCAGTGAGCTTTACACTATCCAACACTTCCATGGCCCTTTCCATCCGCTTAGGCCGGGCTTCGCCGGCATATATCATAGGTAAAGCTACATTTTCCAAAGCTGTAAGCCGGGGCAATAAGTTGAAAGTCTGAAATACAAATCCTATCTCCCGGTTGCGAATTTCCGCTAAATCACTGTCCTGCAGCTTGCTAACATCGTTTCCATTAAGAATGTAGCGCCCACCGGTAGGCGTATCCAAACAACCCAGTATATTCATCAGCGTAGATTTACCTGAACCGGAGGGCCCCATAAGTGCCACGTACTCATTACGATTGATAAGCAGCGAAACTCCCCGGAGTGCCCGAACCACTTCGGTGCCCACCTTGAAAAAGCGGGTGATATCATGTAAACGGATTACTTCCTCCGCCATAGGTTTATTTTTGATGTGCTTAAAACGTTCAAAAGTAGTAATAATTGTTAAAACCGGAGTATAAAGTGTTGTGGGGTGAGCTCTTTTTTTAAAAAAACCAATCCCATGAAAAACAAATCAATGGTAATGGTAACCTCCTCCGAAGATTTTATGACCTCCCAGGCACGTTCCATACCGGGCGACCAGTGAATGTCATGAAAGACAAATACCGCACCATTGCGCGCTTTTTGCTTCAATAGCTCAAAATAAGCCAGGGTGGAAGAATAATTGTGGTTACCATCAATAAAGGCATAATCCAACTGCTCCAATTCCAGCAAGGCGATGGGAAGCACATGTTCAAACTGTCCGATTAAAACTTTTACATTATCGGCATTTACAGCACTAACGCTCTCCTGTGCATAGGCGGCGGTTGAGGCGCATCCTTCTATGCTTATAAGCCTGGCTGCCGGGTTGGCTTTGGCCTGATACATTGTACTTATCCCTACCGAAGACCCAATTTCCAACATTTTTTCAGGTTGGTAATATTCTATCAAACGATAAAGGAATCTACCTTGCTTGCGTGGGATGCCTGCCTTTTTGGCTATACTGCTTACCCTCCTGAGTCGCCTGGCATAACCGGTATTGGCAGTGGTCGCACCAAAGTCAACCGTTTCGATGGAGTTCATGTTACGCTGAAGCACCTGCACCTGCTTTTCTATGGTTGCGTAATCTTCCTTGAAGGTATGCGGTTCCATCACTTTGGTGATAAAATCGAAAACAAATGGTGAGTGTACGGCATGTTTGGTTTTGGCTTTTAGCTTATACTTCAGGTAGCTCCATGCCATAAAAAAGAACTTCATATGAGTAGTTTAACGGTTATCCTCCCCATGTTTCACGGTCGAGGCTTCTAAAATGAATGGCTTCAGCCAGATGATTGGGCATTATGTTTTCACTTTCATCCAGATCGGCGATGGTTCGGGCTACTTTCAGGATACGGTCGTAGGCCCTGGCCGACAGGCTTAACTTTTCCATGGCTGTTTTTAACAACTCACGCCCGGTTGCGTCAGGTGTGCAAATCTTGCGCAGCATCCTGGAGGTCATCTGGGCATTGGCATGGATTTCCTTATGTTCCTTGTATCTTTCTTCCTGAATTTCACGTGCTTTGATTACCCTTTTGCGGATGGCATCACTTTTTTCGGTGGTTTGAGTATCAGACAGCTCTCTGAAAGGCACCGGAACCACCTCCACGTGGATATCGATACGATCCAGCAATGGCCCGGATATTTTGTTCAGATACTTTTGCACCACCCCCGGCGCGCAGGAGCATTCCTTATCGGGATGATTGTAATAGCCGCATGGGCATGGGTTCATGGCTGCAATCAACATAAAACTTGCCGGGTAATCAACCGAAAGCCTGGCACGGGATACAGTAATGCGCCGGTCTTCAAGCGGTTGCCTGAGCACTTCAAGCACGGTTCGTTTAAACTCGGGTAGTTCATCCAGGAAAAGCACACCATTATGAGCCAACGATATTTCCCCGGGCTGCGGATTGGAACCTCCCCCCACAAGAGCTACGTCTGATATGGTATGATGAGGGCTTCGAAAAGGCCGGACTGAAATAAGCGAGGCTTCGCGACTCATCTTACCGGCTACGGAATGAATTTTGGTGGTTTCAAGCGCTTCGTGCAGATTCAATGGCGGCAAAATGCCGGGTAAACGTCGCGCAAGCATGGTTTTACCTGAACCCGGCGGGCCAACCAGAATAACGTTGTGGCCTCCTGCGGCTGCTATCTCCAATGCACGCTTGATGTTCTGCTGACCTTTAACATCGCTGAAATCAAATTCATAATCGTTTAACTGGGCATAAAACTCTTCACGGGTATTCACTATCTCGCGCTGCAGACTGTTTTTGCCATTGAAAAAATGAATGACCTCCAATATATTTTCTGCACCGTAAACCTCCAAATCACTGACAATGGCGGCTTCACGGGCATTTTGTCTGGGTAAAATAAACCCTTTGAATCCTTTTTTCCTGGCTTCAATGGCAATGGGCAAAGAACCTTTTATGGGCTGCAAGCCGCCATCCAGCGACAATTCGCCCATAATGATATAATCTCCAACCTGTTCTGCTTTAATTTGCTCCGAGGCAGCAAGTATCCCGATCGCCAGCGTAAGATCATAGGCAGAGCCCTCCTTCCGGATGTCGGCGGGTGCCATATTTATCACTATCTTTTTACCCGGAATGCGGTATCCATTGTTCCGCAGCGCGGCTTCAATGCGTTGATGGCTCTCTTTTACAGCGCTGTCGGGTAAACCAACCAGAAAGAACTGGATACCGGTGTCAATATTTACTTCAACCGTTATAGGTATTGCCTGAATACCGATGATTGCACTACCATATGTTTTAACAAGCATAGCAATAGTTCATAATATGAGGTAAAATTAAGAAACTTTCCTTAGCAAAGCAGTATTCTTTTTCAGATGAAGCCAAAGGTAATGCAAGTATAAGATTGAGGTTTGAAATTTTTGCAGGGAAGAACCCGATTCATTACTGAACAAAAATAAAACAGTCAGGTTTATACTCATTTAAATTACGACCTCAGTGGTACCCCAACAGTCACATAACGATATGCCCAAATCGCCCTGTAAAAGGGTGTGCCGTCTTGATGAAGAGGGCATGTGTGTAGGTTGTTACCGCAATCTTGATGAGATCGCCAACTGGGCTATCATGTCCAGAGAAGAAAAATTGGAGGTTCTGCGTAAAGCTCATCTGCGGATGCAATTACGCTCCATTAAACTTTAGCTGATCTTTTATTTGCGGGGCGGCTTATACCCCGATTTCTCCAATATTTCGCGTGCATTATTATTTGCCATCAGTGTTTCAACGGTTTCGTTGTTATTTTTCATATAGGTGCGCACAATCTTCCAACCCAGCCATGCACCGGTGCGGGCCGGAGAATCCTGAGAAAACGAGGAAGTAAAAGGTCCATCGACCATAAACATGCTCATGGCTTTGGCATCGCTGCTGTAAAGCAATTCATTTTCTACCATAAATTGCCACAAGTTGGCCTCATTGTCTTTGCACCACTGCAATTGGCTTTCCGTAAATCCAATTTTAAACTTGTCGGGTACTTCCGGTAAGGTTATATCGGTAAAAAACAACACTTTGCCTTGTTCAATCATAGCCTCAAGCAGGGTATAGGTGCCTTGCTTTTCAGGAATCCGGGCCAAAGCGATTTCTTTCATGCAATCGGGCACTATGTGATCACGGGTGAGCCTTTGCGATATGTAAAGCGGAATGCCCATCATTTTATACATTTCAAAATCCAGGCCTAAATACATATCCAGTGCAATAATCATGGCTGAATCAGTGTATTTTACCGGGTACTGAAAATCAAAGCCCGATATATAAGTATAGCTTTCGGGCACAATAAAGTCAGGCAATGCATTT
>JAQVEI010000187.1 GCA_028697695.1 Lentimicrobiaceae bacterium | reverse complement strand
ATTAAACCTGTAAAGTTCGTGTTGTTGCTTTTACTTATCAACAAATGACCAATTGGTGCTAATATTTTTCATCATTGGTCATTTGTTTTTTTATCTTTGACACTGTAAAAAGATACAGCGTATTTTAATCAAAATCATATAGAGAATTGTCATGAGTAAAGACCAAAAAGAGAACAATCAGGAGCGCTTGAAAGCGTTGCAGTTGACCTTGGATAAAATTGAAAAATCATATGGTAAAGGTACCATTATGAAGCTGGGCGATGCCCCGGTTGAAGAGATGCCTTCAATATCCACTGGATCGATTGGATTGGATTTGGCATTGGGTGTAAATGGTTTACCCAAAGGGCGTGTAGTTGAAATTTATGGTCCTGAATCTTCAGGAAAAACTACTCTGGCGCTTCATGCCATAGCCGAGGCTCAAAAGTTAGGCGGAATCGCCGCATTTATTGATGCTGAACATGCTTTCGACAGGTTTTATGCCCGTAAGCTGGGCATCAATATAGATGAGTTGCTGGTATCCCAGCCCGATAACGGTGAGCAGGCACTCGAAATTACAGAAAATCTGATACGTTCGGGCGCCATCGACCTCATTGTTATTGACTCCGTAGCTGCCCTGACTCCCCGAAGCGAAATTGAAGGCGAAATGGGAGATTCAAAGGTTGGACTGCAGGCAAGGCTGATGTCGCAAGCTCTGCGTAAACTTACTTCTACCATCAGTAAAACCGGTTGCTGTTGTATTTTTATCAACCAATTGCGTGAAAAAATAGGAGTCATGTTTGGTAATCCTGAAACCACAACCGGTGGAAATGCCCTGAAATTTTATGCATCTATTCGCCTTGATATTCGACGCGTTTCTCAGATCAAAGAAAATGAGAACATTATTGGCAATCATGTGCGGGTAAAAGTTGTTAAAAATAAAGTGGCTCCTCCCTTCAGACAGGCTGAATTTGATATTATTTACGGAGAGGGTATTTCACGAATGGGAGAAATTGTAGACATGGGAGTTGACCACAACGTGATTAAAAAAAGCGGCTCATGGTTCAGTTATGGAGACACCAGACTTGGTCAGGGACGCGAAGCGGTTAAAAAATTACTTACCGATAATCCGGAACTGGCAGATGAATTAGAATCAAAAATCAGGGAAGCAATAACCAATATTGAGTAAAAGCATACCTTTATATTCAGGCAGCGTCTTAACCATTGACGTTGCCTGAATTGTTTTAACTTTGCCGCTTTAATCACCCGTTATCATCAAAATTCAGAAATGAGATTTTCTTATCTGGCTCTGCTTGGCTTTTTTATTTCAGCAATATTGTTGCCGGGGTGTGGCTCCCCACGGCAGGAAAGTAATAGTGCCCTGGCTGACACACTGACCGTTGATTCCCTTGCAATATTCACCACCGCAATACGTAATCAGCCGGGTGCAATTGCCCCGTATTTGAACAGAGCCGGCTACTTTATCAGAAAAGATAGTCTGAATCTTGCATTAAATGATGTAAACAGTGCGCTGGATATTGATGAAAACCATGCCGGCACTTATGCTGTCCTTTCCGATATATATCTGTATTCCGGTAAGGTACAGCGTGCATTGGACGCACTTAAAAAAGCCCTGGAGCTAAACCCGTCTGATGCACAAGTTGATGTGAAAATGGCCCGCGTATATCTCACCATGAGCGATTACAAACAGACATTTGAATCCTTGCGGAAAGCATTGAAAAAAAATCCGGAAAATGTAGAGGCATTTTTTGTTAGTGGACTCGCCAATGAGGAAATGGGCGATACAGCCAAAGCCATAGAGAGTTACCAGTTGGCTGTAGCCAGAAACCCTAGGCATTACAATGCACTCAAAGAATTGGGAATTCTATTTGCCATAAAAAAAGATAAACTGGCCATTGATTACCTGCGTAACGCAGCTACCGTGAGGCCCGATGCGGTTGAACCGCTTTATGTATTGGGAATGTTTTACCAGGAAAATAACGAGCCCGATAAAGCGTTGAACGTGTACAACGAAATTCTTTTGATTAAGCCGGACTTTAAACTGGCTCATTACAATAAAGGCTACGTTTTTATGGTATATAAAGAAGATTATACCGAAGCTATAACGGCTTTTAGCAATGCGATTGAGTTGGATAGTGATTACGCTGACGCGTATTATAACAGGGGCTATGCATATGAGCTGAGCGGTAACCGTGAAAAGGCGCAATCAGATTACCGTAAAGTGTTGACCCTTAATGTAAACGATGAAAAAGCAGTGAAGGGGCTCAACCGTTTGGATGAAAATTAAACTTTCCGCCAAGCATATCGTGCATTATCTCTTCAAGGTCATCAGCAACGGCAATCACTGACTCTTTAATTTCGGCAAGCTGAGCTTTTAAGGCCGAAATCTCAAATTGGCCTGTTTTCGAGGTGGTGAGATGAAGAACGGTGTCTTCAAAATTTTTTATCAATTCAAAAGTTTCAGGAGCCGAGAAATTCGAAATAACACCTTTCAAATTGTGGATAGCAAAGCTGAGAGTCTGTAAGTCACGATCTTCAATATTTGTCAACAAACCCTCCAGCTTTAAAGGATACTCTTCAATGAAAATTTTGATAATTTCAATCACAACATCCTGGTCGAAAAGACAATAGATTTCTCTGAATTGATTCCTGTTTACCATACGGATGAGTTCCTTATTTTTTTCAAAAATACTGCATTGTGGTTTATTTTGAGCATGTCAGGTCAAACAAATAAGCAGACTGTTACAGATGTTGGGTACCCGGCCCCGTATGCTCCGCAGCAATAGGTGACTCCGCATTTTTGGCGTGTTTCTTTTCTTCGATTTCTTTTTTTAAATCTGCCAGTTGGCAGCCCGAACAGTCGCTTACACAGCTTTCGCAGCTTTTGGTAGGATTGCGAAACATGCGTACTACCTTATATCCTGCGAATATAAAAGCGCATACAATTATGATTATGGTAATTATTTCCTGAGTATTTAGCATAGTTCGCGAATTAGAAAAATGTTTTTAATTCAGTGATAACCTGTGCAGGCGATGGAAAATACGCCACAATGGCATAATAAATTATCCAGGCACACAGGGCGAAGATCAGCAATGTCCAAAACCAGGCCGGCAGATGTGTGCTGCGTGACAGGTTGGTGATGTCTCCAGCTTTCCGTGGCCTTGTTAAACCCTGTTTTGCAATTTGAAGCGTAGATAGTATAGCTTCAGCCAGGGCAATCAGGATTAAGCAAACTAAAATCAACCCGGCAATATGAGCTGATGCAAAGGTTAATCCCACTAACAAAAGTACAACAAATAAAGTCAACCATACCATCCCGAAAGTGTTTCTGACAAAAAATAACAGATGAACAAGTGCGAGTGAAATCAATATGAGGTAAGCGGCGCGGTACCGTCCATTTGTGTAGAGTGCCAATAGTAGAAGTACACTTAGGGCTGCAAACGGGTATCCGCTGAACGATACCATGGCAGATTTTAGCCTGGAGTTGCAACTGGTGGATGCAGAGCCGGATAAGTCGCTGTTCAGTTTCACTTCATGTACTTCGCCATTGAGCAACAGGGCCATGAATATATGTCCTGATTCGTGCAACATGGTGTTGAGCGTTCTGAATATCCTGCCAATGCCTGGAATCCTGATTATCAGCAAAGCAAGCAGCAGGATAAGATAAAATACCAGAGCAGGACTGGATGAATGCATAAGTTTGAACTCTTATAAAAACATACTCCCAAGCTGATAAACAGTGAGTGAAGCCAGGTAAGCCAGCCCGGTGGTATAAACCACAATGAAGAGTGCCCACCGCCAGTCGCCCGACTCTTTACGAATGGCTGCCACAACCGCTACGCAGGGGAAGTATATAAGAATAAACAGCATAAAGCTGAATGCAACCAGAGGCGAAAATACTTTCTCTCCTTTTTGAGGGCCTGTCTGGTAAGTCTGCTCCTGTATCCGCTCAATCAAGGATGCTGAACCTTCATCACTATCAAGGTCGGTTTGGTAAAGCACACCCAGGGTGCCAACAGTAATCTCTTTGGCAGCTACGCCCGTTATGATGGCCACACTCATTTTCCAATCAAACCCCAGGGGTTTCATGATGGGCTCAATAAAATGACCCAGTTGCCCGATGTAGGAATTCATTTGCCGCTCACTCTCCCGGGTAACTTTCAACTGTTTGAGTTCATGCATTTCCTGCATCCGGATTTGAGCAATGGCTTCTTCATCTTCAAGGGGCGGGTTAGCAAGCTGTGCAGCATAGTTTTGTTGAATTTCCTGCACTCGGGCATCGTATGCGGCATCGCTTTTAGCTGATCTTGGAAAATAGCCCAACACCCATATGATGATGGAGGCAATAAGAATAACTCCGCCAATTTTACGAAGGTATTGTTCGGCCCTCGCCCACATGTGCTTAACAACAGATTTAAGCGTAGGAACCCTGTAAGGTGGCAACTCCATAACAAAGGGCACATCGGATTTGGTAAGCACTGTTTTTTTAAGCAAAAGGGCGGTGCCTATAGCCAGCAAAACACCAATCGCGTACATGGCAAATAATATGGTTCCCTGATAACTCACGAAAAAAGCGCTGATAAAAAGCACATACACCGGTAACCGCGCACTGCACGACATGAACGGATTGATAAGCATGGTAACCAGCCTGTCGCGACGACTCTCGATGATGCGCGTGGATAGAATAGCCGGTACATTGCAACCAAAACCCATAAGTAAAGGGATAAACGACTTACCATGCAACCCAATCCGGTGCATGGCTTTATCCATAATGAACACCGCTCTGGCCATATATCCCGTATCTTCCATGAGTGAAATAAAAAGATAAAGCAGGATAATATTGGGCAAAAAGACAATTACTCCTCCCACACCACCGATAATTCCCTGTATGAGCAGGTCTTTGAGCATCCCGTCTGCCATTAAAGTATTTAGTTTTACCGAGGTAATATCCACCAGCGATTCAATCCACTCCATGGGGTACTGTCCCAGCTTAAACGTCCCGTAAAACGTAAGCCACATCAGGAAAATAAAAATCGGGAACCCCCAAACCTTATGTGTAATGATGGTGTCAATGATTTCACTCTTTTTACGCTGAATCACCGGATTTGGGGTGAATGTTTCGCGAATAGCGCCGGCGATAAATCCGTATTTTGCATCGGCTATCAGGCTTTCCGTGTCCTGAGCCATGGCCTGCTCAACCTGTTCGATTTGCCGGTCAACTTCTTCGATTATTTCCTGATGATTGGACAATGCCTCCGTCATCACTTCGGTAGCACGATCCTTTTCGAGTAATTTAATGGCGCAAAATCGCGAAGATATTCTGTCGAACATGCTGTAATTGCCCGGCTTCCTCAGCTTGCGCTGAATGGCATTGATCCCGTTTTCGAGCGTTTCACCATAATTGATATGGATGTGACGTATGGTTGTA
>JAQVEI010000186.1 GCA_028697695.1 Lentimicrobiaceae bacterium | reverse complement strand
GGTGAAGTTACTCAATTTAAATCGTTGAGTTATACATCAAGTAACGGGCCAATAAAGGATTATTATGCAAGTTGCAACAGTAGTATTGTACTTTCTAACGAAGCACTTGTAATTGCCAATGCATTGGCTGATAGTGTTGTAAAGAAGAAAACCTACCAAGCGGAAGCACTATTCCTTCGTTCGGTAATGTATTTCCGGTTAGCTCAGGCTTTTGGAGGAGTTCCGTATATTACTACAGTTCTGAGCGCTACCGATAAAATTCCAGCACGCTCCACGCGTGATGAAATTTGGAGCAATATTGAAAAAGATTTATTGCTAGCTATTCCACATTTGCCCACACGTATGATGCTGGTTGCCAGTGGAAATACTGGCCGTGCAACTCAAAATGCAGCAAGAGCAGTATTAGCAAAAGTATATTTATACCAAAAAAGGTGGTCGGAAGCATTGGCGCAAACTACAGCAATTATTACTTCGGGCGATAATGACCTGACAACTCCATATGATCAAATATTTAATGAGCCTAATGAGTTTGGCCCCGAATCAGTATTCGAAGTGTATTGCGAACAAAAACCAACTGAAAAAATATTCCTTTCGAGTCAATACGGACAAATACAGGGATTCAGAGGCATTCCTAATTTAGGCTGGGGATTCAACGGTCCGAGTCAGGCATTGATGGATGCATACGAAGCAGGTGACCCTCGCAAAGCAGCAACAGTTTTGGCTGATGGAGAAACGATTGAAGGCAAAAAAACAAAAGCAGATGCAGCAGCATATAAATTCTTTAATAAAAAGGTTTATGTAAGTCTTGCAGAAAGGGCTTTGTATGGTCGCTCAACCGATATTCAGGCTTATTGGTTGAATATCCGTTTGATACGTTACGCCGATGTGCTTTTGATGCATGCTGAGGCCGCTTGTGAGTTGGGCAATAGTACCGAAGCGCTTGCAAAACTCGAAATGATCCGCGAACGCGCTCGTGGTGGAAATTCAGCAGTACTTCCCAAAATAACCACAACAAATAAAGAAGAGCTCAGGGCTAAAATTCATCACGAAAGGCGAATTGAATTAGCATTGGAATGGGAACGATTCTTCGATTTGGTACGTTGGGATGAGGCAAAAACTGCCATTACAGGTTTTGTAGTTGGCAAACATGAACTATTTCCAATTCCACAAACTGAAATTGATAAATCGGAAGGAGCTATTGTTCAAAATCCGGGATATTGACCCCTAACCTCTAAAAGGGATGCATAATCAGAATACGAGATTAATGAATACACTAATAATAAATATTCGAACTAACCTCAAATCCCCTATTAAGGGGTTAGGGAGCAGCATTCTTATATTAGTAGTTTTCATGTTTTTTTCCTGTAAAGATCCGGTTGTTCCAACCATTACTGTGGTTAAAAACGATGAAACCTATGCGCCTTCGAAAGTGAGAGCGCTTATGGATGAATGGCAACGCAAAAATTTCAACTTTTTCGTTACCGGAGCTTCACCAACCGGAATGGCTCTCGAAGGGAACGACAGGGGAGATGTGGTTACAACAGGAGGTAGTGGTTTTGGTGTGATGGCTCTTATTGTTGGGACTGAACGTGGTTGGATAACCCGGGAACAATCAACAACACAGATGCAAAAAATAGTTCGTTTTCTGGGGAAAGCTGAACGTTACAAAGGAGCCTGGTCGCACTGGTATAACCCCGATGGGACTGCACACGCTTTTGGCGATCAGGTAAAAACAGGAGATATAATTGAAACTGCTTTTATGATGGCTGGTTTGTTGGCTGCCGGAGAGTATTATACAAATACAACGGCTGTTGAGAAGGAAATACGCGATTCGGTTGCTTCTTTTTGGAAAACAATAAACTGGAGATTTTTTGCCGGAACAGACAATGCCCTGAATTGGCTCTATTATTCGCAGGAAAATCGCCTGACTATGCACATCAAAGGTTGGAACGAAGGTTTAATCAGCTATATTTTAGCATTGGGAGCACCTGAACCAATGAATATTAGTGCAGATGTGTACAACAATGGTTGGTTAAGTGGCGGAGGTATTCTGAACAGAACAGGTAAGTTTTATGGTTACGATTTACCTTTGGGCGAGAACTATGGTGGTCCTATGTTTTTTGCACATTATTCGTTTCTGGGTCTGAACCCTAATTTAATGGAAGATAATTATGCCAATTATTGGCAACAAAATGTAGGTCATACAATGATAAACAGACATTATTGCGTTTACGAAGCACCAAAAAGCTTTAAATACAGCGAGCATGATTGGGGGCTCACCGCTTGTTACGGTGGTCGTCCTCCCTGGGAGTATTCTGCCCGTTCTCCTTTAAATGATGATGGGGTTCTGGCCCCCACAGCTGCTTTGGGCTCATATCCGTATACGCCTTTTTACAGCACACAGGTATTGATGCATTTGGCTGAAAATAGTCTGGCTCATGGTACTTATGGTTTTGTGGACGCCTATTCGCCTGAAACATCTACTTCGGAAAAAAAACATTTGGCTATTGATCAGGGACCGATTGTAGTAATGATGGAAAACTATCGTAGCGGATTAATATGGAATTTGTTGATGAAAAATCCAGATATACAAAAAGGACTCGTATTGGCCGGAATGAAGTCAAAACCCGACTATAAAGAAGGTTTTCACAAAGCCATTTCGAACACCTATACAAATGAGTATGATATGATGCGACATCCGGACAGAGGAAGTTTTGAACTATTCTATTTTTTAAGTTCAGCAGGTACGACACGGTTCAGGATTAAAAACGCTGGTGATTCCTTATTGAAAGATACTACTTTCACTACTTTAGCTGGTGAAAATATTTTCAAGTTTAATAATACAAAATCCATTTTAAATGGAAAACAATATACCATAACGATGACTTCTCCAGCAACTAAAGATTATTCGTTAGTGGTTCGATTAAGATAACAGAAAAAAAACTATTTATTATTCATCCTTAAATTTTTATTTTTATGAAACAGTTTTTTACCTTATTGGTAACTACGCTCACATTCAGCGCTTTTACTATGGCTCAGGAAACTTTTGTTCTTGACAATTTTGAGAATGGGTTGGTGAATTTCACCGATGTGGTTAATGGAAATCCTCCGGCGCACTTTGATTATGCGGTGGTTGACAATCCTGTAAAAGCTGGGATCAATACCAGCAATAAAGTATGGGAATGGAAGCGCTTTGATGCTGAAGCGGATAACAAAATTTGGGCCGGTTTTTATGCTACATTGAAAACTGAAATTCCGAAAGGTTATCATCGCATTGAAGTTAAGTATTTGCGTAAAAATTCAACATCGCAATTGAAGATTAAATGCGAAGGTGCAGTTAGCAAAGAAATTGCTCCGGTTAACGCAGCCTCAAAAACAAACGAATGGGAAACGCTGGTTTTTGACATTTATGCAAACGGAATTAAAAACATCAAAGTTTTCAGTATGTTTCCAGACTTTTACGAACCTATTGATGCAAGTGCAATAGTTTATATCGATGACATTAAAATTATTTACGATCCTACTATCGTACCACCTCCTGCACCAACTTCAATTTCGTTTTTTACAAATAGCGCCAGTAATCTTTTTCACGATCAAAGTTGGGTAAATCAAACTTCACCGAGTACAGTTAATGCAGTTCTTTGGTCTGATCCAACACAACCAGGAGATAAATTACCAGTAGTAACTACTCCTGTGAAAGATGGTGCCAATGCGCTTAAACTTCAGTGGAAGTCGGTTCCAACAGGCGATTGGATGGCTTTGGTTGCAGCTATTGGCTGGGTACCTGCTGATCTTTCGCAAATGACGCATCTCAAATTCTGGGTTAACTCTCCAGTTACAATAGCTAAAGCCGATTTACCTAAATTGCGTTTCGAAGCTACAAGTGGTAATCCAAACAATACAGGTAAAGTACTTATGGGTAATTACCTGACTTCCGATTTAGCTGCAAATACATGGACTGAGGTTTCAATTCCATTGGTTGATATTTGGGCCGCTGACCCCGCATTCTTGTCGAAAGATGTAGTAAAAGGAATATTCTTCTCGCAAAACACAACTGATAATGTGGAACACACTATGTTTATCGACGAAATAAAATTCGAAAAAGTAACACCTGCTTTGGAGCTATTCTCGAATAGTGCAAGCAATTTGTTCCATGATCAAAGCTGGACTAATGTAACTGCACCAAGTACTTTAGCAGGAGTTCTGTGGTCAGATCCAACTCAACCTGGCGACAAACTACCAGCAGTTACTACTCCTGTTAAAGATGGTGCAAATGCTCTGAAATTACAATGGAAGTCAGCCGAAGGTGGCTCTTGGATGGCTTTGGTTGCTGCTGTAGGATGGACTTCATTCGATTTAACTCCAATGACACATCTATCGTTTTGGGTAAATTCACCGGTACGTATCAACAGAGAATTACTTCCAAGTATTTACCTGGAATCGCATAGTGGAAATCCAAATAAAACAGGAAAATTGCCAATGGGTAATTATGTAACTAGTTTGGCTGCAAATACCTGGACTGAAGTTAGAGTTCCGTTGGCCGATTTATATGCGGCTAATCCAGCCTTTACAGCAAAAGATGTGGTGAAAGGTATTTTCTTTGAACAACGTGTGGTAGATGCAACTGAACGTACCATGTATATGGACGAGTTCAAATTTATTGCACTTCCTGCAAGCGCAGCTAATGCCAGTATGTTAATTGATTTTGGTGAAAATAATCCAGCTTTAATGATGGAAGGTAACTGGAACAATGTAACAGACCATCAGACTGCTAATACAAAATTAATTGACGAAAGTGGAAATGCAACCGGCATTACCTTGGCTGTTACTGATCCATTTTACAATGGATATAACTCCTCAGGTACTTCAGTTCCAACTGGCGATGCTGCAATTTTTGCAGGAAATGCAGGAGCAGATAATTTCTTTGGTAATGGTGCTGTTTGGGGTACAACCCCGGCTAATCCTGAAGGTATTATCACATTCAGTGGATTAAACCCGGCCAAATTCTATTCGTTTAAAATTTTTGCTTCACGTACAGGTGTTACCAATATCAGAGACGCCAGATATACGATGACAGGTTTGGGAGCAGATGTAAGCGATACTTTAAACGCATCTAACAATACGTCGCGCATAGCCGAAATCTCTAATGTGAAACCTACTGCCGAAGGTGTTATTGTATTCAAAACTGAAGCAGGCCCCAATAATAATAGTGCTGAGAAATTCTATTTCCTTGGAGCTATGAAAATTTCGGTAAGTGATGCCCCTACCTCAGTTTTCACTCCAAAATCAACAGAAACAATCAATGCAATGTATAACAACGGAGTATTAAAACTGTCGGATTACACAGGATTGGTTCGTGTTTACGGTCTTGCCGGTAATTTGGTTGCCGAAAAACAGGTCGTGTTTGGATATGCCCAAATGCAACTTAACAAAGGCATTTACATTGTAAATACTGCCGAAGGAAATGCAAAATTATTTGTGAAAT
>JAQVEI010000185.1 GCA_028697695.1 Lentimicrobiaceae bacterium | reverse complement strand
ATTCTCCCATAATTCACAACAGCAACTACATTCGCACCACCGTTAATCTGGGAACCAACATTAAAATTTCCCCCAATTTGAAGGCAGATGCAGCCATTACTTACGTAAACTTTAAACGGAAGAACAGCCCCATGATTGGAGAAGATGGCAATTCGTTCAGTAAAGGCTTATTGTACTCCTGGCCTCGAAGCTATCAGGGTGTCGACAAAGCTGAATATCAGCTTGCTGACGGGTCGAGGAATATGCTCGAGGGGTACCCTTTTCAATATGTGGATCGCTATTTATGGTGGAATTACTACAACAACAATACCTGGCAGGATAGAGACAAATACACCGGTTCTCTCGCATTGATATGGGATATTAGTCCCTGGCTGAATGCTACCGGCCGCATTGGAAGAGACTACACCATTGAACAGTTTACTTCAAAAAACAAACCCATCGATTTCATTGGCATACAGGATGGTGGTTACAGCAACAGCCTGGAAAAAAACACCAACGATAATATGGAAGCGATGCTTACAGCTCAAAAGAAGCAAATATTTGGCACAGGCCTTAGTATGCGCGTTACTATAGGAGCCAGCCGCTGGAATTATTATGCCTATGGCATTGCAGGAGCTTCGGGCACCTGGTATTATCCGAACATGTACACCTTTTTCAATTTCACCGACTATATATTTGAAACCGACGAGGAAGGGAATACCACAGTGATAAATCCCGGAAGCGGTGATGCCGGGTCTAAACTTATCCCTAGCGAATCCATCAGAAGAATCCGCACCAATTCAGCATTTTCATTTTTAAACCTCTCATTCAAAAACTATTTATTTCTGGAAGTTACCGGTCGCAACGACTGGTCGTCCACTCTGCCGCGCAACAGCAACTCTTATTTTTACCCTTCTGCCTCACTAAGTTTTATTGCCAGCGAAGCTTTTGGCTTTCAGTCTCATTTGCCCTGGTTTAACTTTCTAAAGGTAAGGGGCGGTATCGCCCAGACCGCCAACAGCCCATCGGCTTACGAAAAAAACTTCTATTACCGATCCGCACTCTTCGGAGGTCAGCAGGCGGCATTTTTACCCAGTGTTATACCTCCATTTGAGCTGATGCCCCAATTTGTGACCGGGTATGAAGCCGGACTTAACCTTGGATTTCTTGATAACCGCATCGATTTGGATTTAACCTGGTATTACAAGAAATCTACGGATCAAATACTTCAGCTTCCCGTACCGGTAAGTACCGGTGCATACAACATCACCATAAACCGGGGGGAACTTTCGAACCGGGGGGTGGAATTTATCCTTAATACGGTTCCTTATCAGAGCTCAGCCCTTATCGTAAAGGCAGGATTAAATTTTGCGCGCAACCGAAATTACATACTCAGCCTTGGAGGTTATTCTGACTCTTATCATTTGGCCGATATCTGGGGATTGAACGGCCCGGCTATGGATCTATATGAAGGCGATGAGTATGGCACGATTACGGGATACGACTATGTGTATGATGCCAACGGCAACCGGATACTTAACGATGCAGGCACCCATTATAAAATTACTGATACCCGGGTTCCTATAGGCAATGCATCTCCTGATTTCATTGCCGGATTCACTGCCGAAATCTTGATGAAAAACTTCCGGCTGGCTGCCTTAATTGACACCAAATGGGGTGGAGATATATATTGTGGTTCGTACGTTATAGCATTGCAAACCGGCCAAAGCCCCGAAACCCTGCCTGAACGCGATGGAGGCGGCCTGCCCTATACGGATCCGGACGGAATAACGCGCAACGTGGGTGTGATACTTGAAGGCGTGTATGAAGACGGTACTCCAAACGATAAAGTGGTACATTACTATTATAAGTATATGCCCAATGCCGGCGGATGGGGTAAATTTGTTTCTACCCCTGGCATAATCGAGAATACATGGGTTAAGATGAGAGAAATTTCATTGAGCTACAGCTTACCACAAAATGTACTAAAGAAAATACAAATATTTCAGGACCTGACGCTTTCTATAACTGGCCGTGACCTGTTTTACATTTACACCACACTTCCCGATAAGATAAATCCGGAAGGCATCATGGGATCCGGCAATGCACAGGGCTTTGAATGGGCTTCATTTCCCGGAACACGTTCGTTTACCTTTGGTGCCAGCGCCAGTTTTTAAACGTTCGTAACGACTTAATACTTAGTAAAATCGCAAAACCATCTCAATGAAAGACAGTTATTTTTTAATATTGGCAAGTCTAACGCTCATTATGTTTTCGTGCCGTAAAGATTTTGAAGAAATTGACACTAACCCCCAGGGATTTACCACCGCCAGTGATGGTGCATTGTTTAATGGCATTGTACAGTCGCTGATGCCCACCTGGAATGAACAATTTTACATCTACATAGTGATACTTTACGCCCAAACCCAACAGGCTGCGCTCACCTCGGCTGCCTGGGGAAACTACACTCTTGGCACGGAAGACATCTGGCAAAATTATTACACCACCCTTGCTGCCATCAGGGAACTTGAGAAAAGATTTAGCTCCTATCCTGCTACTGCGGCCACTCAGAATATGAAGGCGATGTTAAGCATAGTTAAGGCATACAAAACATTTAAACTTACGGATCTTTTTGGCGATATACCATACAGTGAGGCAGGATATGGGTATGAGGATCTTAGCCGGCTTTATCCGGCATATGACCCTCAACGTGACATATACCTGTGGCTTCTCGACGATCTGGCGACAGCCTCCTTTGAAATAAATGACACTGCAGCGCGCATAGAACCCTTTACCACTTTTGCAGCTTATGATAAACTTTTTAATGGGAATCTGTCGCTATGGCGAAAGTTTGCCAACTCCCTTCGGCTGCGGCATGCCATGCGCATGAGCGAAAAGGAGCCACAGGCTGCCGCTGAGATCCTCAAAGATGTTATTGAAAACAATTTACCGGTACTCTATGGATACGATTTTATTACGCCCTTACTGGAGAGTGCGTGCATCTGGCCCGGAGCCAACGGGTTTCCGAATGAAAGTGTCCCCTGGTCGTTCAGGGAACATAATGGGCTTCGCATGGGTACTAACATTTGGCATCAGTTTTCCACAGGCGATAATCCGGATGGTGCCAACATTTTCGATCCCCGGGTGTACATCTTTTTTGAAGGTGATCAAAATGACAAATGGAAGCCTTATCCACAGCTTCCCTTTCCCGGCACTCCGGCCTCAGGTGGTATCCCCTATGGCAGCCACCGTGACGACATAGGGAACTATCACATAAAAAACAACGTGAACTACTCCCCTTTCAATTTCTTTATCGTGGCTGATGAAAACAATATGCCCATAATTCTGATGACCGGCGCTGAAGTTCATTTTTTAAAAGCCGAAGCTTATTTAAGGGGTATAGGTGTAGCTGCTGACCCTATGACTGCCGACATTGAATACATGAACGGGATAAATGCATCGGTAGAATGGTGGATGAACCTCTCGGACAAGCTGCGCTTGCCATTGTCGGGGGTAACTTTTGACAGTAAGATTTCCATACCTCAACATTTGAGTTCCGCCTCAGTTTTAACACATTTCGGGTCGTGGAATGCCACTTCCGAGCAACAGAAATTACAATTTATTTACACTCAGCGTTGGCTGGATGCTTTCAGACAACCCGGTGAGGCCTACGCAGTAGCCCGACGCACGGGCATGACGCCGAGAGAAGGCAATAAGATCAGCCATTTCAGGCTGCCCTATCCCCCATCGGAAGCTCAATACAACACGGCTAACATGAATGCAGCCATAGCTGTTCAGGGAGGAGACAATCCGGAGGTAAAACTCTGGTGGGTGCCACAAGTACGATAAAAAACATATGATTTTCAAAAAATAAACAGTAAATTTATAGTGTCATTCATTGGGTACAATCGTATCATCGATAGGATGATACCTCTTTACCAACAAGTTGTTGCAAACACAAACCTCAGAAACCAGAAACCATGAAAAAAACTTACACACAAATGTGGCTGCTATTGGGATTGATATTATTTTCCATGCAACCGGTTTTAAAAGCTCAAACCAATCAATACCTGCATTATGATTGTGCAGGATTTAATTACGTGTCTCTAGAAAATGGCTCCCAACACATTGCCAACAAGCCCGGCATAACCATAGCGGGTTGGTTTTATGATGATTATTTAAGCTACGGGCAAGGGTTGATGGGTTTCAGGGGAACACAGGGCTTTTACATGATACAACTGGCCAGCGGAAAGATAGAGTGCCGCTTTTTAAATTCAGCAGGAACACTTTTTGAGTATGTGGCTCCGTCCAATACGCTTATACCGCAGGTTTGGCAACACATAGCATGGGTGTTTAACGGATCATCCATCACCTTGTTTGTAAATGGGATACAAAAGGGTAGCAAACCTGCCAGCGGAACTTTTACTGCCTCCAATATAGCCTTTGAAATAGGGCGAAGCAATGCCGGGGGAGGTTTAAATTTTTACTGGTGTGGTCGTACCGATGAGGTTAGTGTATGGTCGAATGCGCTGAGCCAGGCCGAAATTCAGGATATGATGGCCAATGAACTGGAAGGCAATGAAACGGGCCTGGAGATGTACTATAAATTCAATCAGGGCGTTCCTGGAGGCGACAATACGTCTATCACGAAGTTGACATCCAGTATATATTCGCCCGAAAGAGATGCCGATCTGAACAACTTCACCATGCAGGGTGAAACATCCAATTTCAACGGAACACTTGATCCCACTTATCAGGCCATATCATTCCCGCCCATTCCCAATAAACTAAACAACAATCCTCCTTTCCGGATAGAGGCTGAAGCTACATCTGGCTTGCCGGTATCTTTTGCCATACTCTCGGGTCCGGCCACTATTTCGGGAGACACCATAACCTTAACCGGCGGTACCGGGCAGGTGGTAGTAGAGGCCACCCAGCCGGGAGGCGGGCAATACAATGCCGCCGAACCGGTTATTCAACGCTTTCATGTGCTGGACCCCCAAACCCATGTTCCCAATATTGATGCCCGCAACCCACTGCCGGGCAATGTGCCTGTTCCTGAACTGGGGCCCGTTCAACTGGCTGCCATCTCTGACATTGCCTTTCCGGAACTCTTCAATGTGTCATGGGTTAAGTTCAGGGTTGGCAGCCAAACCATGGATGCTCAAAACTTCCACAATGGACATTTTGTTGCCTGGTGGGCGCCACCGGATTATGGAAGTTATGCCGTTGAAATTCTATCGTCAAACAATTATGGGGCAGTGGCACAGCAAAATGTCAATATTAATGTCATACCCTCAGCATCTGATGTATCCACTTTAGCATATAAAGACATCTGGCTAAGCCCCAGTGTCAGCTCTCAAACCATGGAAGCTGAATTACCCTCATTCTTAGGAGCTTACAACAAAATTACGGCAACCTTAAACGTACATTGTCCTCCGGGTGGATGCGGTGAATGGGATAGGGTGGCTTATTTTGAAGCTAAAGACAAGGAAGGTAACTGGATAGAGATAATCAGGTACATCACTCCTTATGGTGTCGCCTGCTCGGAT
>JAQVEI010000184.1 GCA_028697695.1 Lentimicrobiaceae bacterium | reverse complement strand
TGGGACGGCATGCGTGTGGACTATCCACCGGATATCGTTTTATAGCTTCGGGCAATGACCTGCCTTATGATTTGACAAAATTTGCCCTTGAGGGATTGGACTTTTATCCTCAGCAACGAATCAATTATATCAATAATATCGATTTTCGTGCTGCGGCTCTGGGTGCCGCTGAAATTGCAGCTACCTGGTCTACTATTGTTTATCGTCGAAACAGAGAGCACATAGCCGGTGGAATAACCGTTAAAGGTTTATTTGCCAATGCCGGTGCTTACGGATATGGTGATAATATCGATTACCTGGTGCCCAACTCCGACACCGTCAGCATTTTTAATCTAAACGGTCATATAGGCCTTTCAATGCCTGTGGATTATGATAACAGCGACTTTACGCTAAAAGATCGTTTTTTCAGGGGAACCGGCATGGGCTTTGATATAGGGTTCACCTACCATAAAAAGCTAAACGGGTATTCATCAAAAGCTTATTCGGCCATTTGCGAACTACCATACGCTCCTTATCAATATCGCATTGGAATTGCTTTGATTGATATTGGTCGGGTTACCTTTAAAAGAGATGCATTGAAAATGGTGATGAAAGATGCATCTATGCAATGGAACAATGTAAGAGATTACGATTTTGAGAATGTTAACGATGCTTTCAGGACGCTTAGTTACCAATTTACCGGCGATTCTGCCGAACTTATACAACATGATCAGATAACTATTTCACTTCCTGCAGCTTTGAGTGTACAATTTGACTACCGCATAAACGATAGGTTTTTTATCAATGCATCACTCATGCGGCCGGTAGTACTTGCAGAAGCCTCATTAATCCGTCCGTCTCACCTGGCAATTACGCCTCGCTATGAAACTCATCATCTGGAATTTGCTTTACCTTTTATTCTTTATAATGATAAATATCCACGGCTGGGTCTGAGTGCACGTTTTCATAAAGTAGTGATTGGAACCGATAAGTTGGGTGGCTTTTTCGGAATGAAAGATTTTACCGGTCTTGATTTTTATGTAATGGTAAAGTGGCAGTTTTTTAAAGGCAAATGCGGACGTTTTAACAAACGCTTTGGGTGTGGAAATTTAGAATATCTCCAGAAATATTAAACCTGCAGCGTAGTTTTAACATCCAGCGCATCTCTAAGCGCATTGCCCACCAGCATAAAAGCGAGAACCAGTAGCATGATTGACAATCCAGGCAGCAATGCCAGCCACGGATTATCCAAAATGATGTAAGCATAATTTTCTTTAACCATAGTTCCCCAGGAGGGCATGGGCGGCTGCACGCCTATGCCCAAAAAGCTTAACCCGGCCTCTATCAATATTGCAGAGGCAAAATTGGCTGCCGATATAACGATTACCGGTCCCAGAGTGTTGGGAAGCATGTGCCGGAAAATAATTCTTAGGTTGCCAAAACCCAGTGCACGTGCGGCTTCAACAAACTCTTTTTCGCGAATACTGATAAATTGCCCCCTGACTACCCGCGCTACTTCCACCCACATGGTAAGTCCCACTGCGACAAAAACCTGCCAAAAGCCCTTGCCCAATGCAAACGTAATGGCGATAACCAGTAAAATGGTAGGGATAGACCATACCACGTTGATAAACCAAATGATAAAATCATCAACCCTGCCTTTAAAATAACCTGCCAATGCCCCCAGGGTAATGCCAACCAGCAACGATATAAGTACCGAGATAAGCCCAACAGAAAGGCTGACTCTTGCCCCAATCATTAACTGACTAAGGACGTCCCGGCCAAAGCGGTCGGTTCCCAGCAAAAAGGTGCGGGTTTCAATAAATTCATCGCGCGTTTTTTCCTGAAGCAGCAGAGTGTCGTCAATGATGCGGTTGCCGTTTAAATCCTCGGATGAGTTTACATCGCCCGAAGGTAACGCATAAATGACATTTTTGAGATGGTATTGAAACGTTAAAGCGTCTGATTCAGTGTCGCTTAAGCCTTCAATGAAAATACTATCCCCTTTAAAATACCAATTGCTCAATGGGACAAACCTGGCCTGAGAAGGGCAGCCGTAAAGAATTTTCCGGAAAATATTACAGGCAACAGCCGGTTCATTGTTGGTAATTTTTAACAAAGACACTTTAAATCCTGGTTTCTTTGCAGCTATTTCCAGTTGTTGCCGGTTGGCAAAAGGGGTTTGGTCAGGCGTGATAAGATACCCACAAAAGGCAACAATTATCAGCAACCCGATAAATATCATAGAAACAACAGCAGGCTTGTTTTTTAAAAGCCGGGAAAATGACTTGGCTGAAAGTGAGCCTGAGGGCATTGTTTTCTTTCTTAAAAACAAAATAAACAGAGATTCAGGGATTAATAACTAAAGTATATTGTTTGTGATGGCTGATGGAATGGCTACAACTTTTACCAAAATGTTTGTGTTAAGGGGAAAATCCGCATCAAGCTGTTTTTTCTTTTCAAAAGCCGGGTATCCGTTGCATCAATGATAGAATGATAACAAACTAACAGTTTTTTGATAACTGCAGGGGCAGCCAACAAAATGAGTTGCCCGGAAACCCGGAAAGCGGGAAAATGCGTATTTTTAGCCATGTACCAATGGAGTTTTAGCGGCATAAAACTACACAAAAATGAATTAGGTTGTGCATGATATACATTCTGATATAATGCTTTTGTCGGACAACATAATAATACATTTAAAAATATTGTGTGCGATGTCGCAGATAACAATAAATTGTTTTATCTTTGCAACACAATTCAAGATGGTGGTTTTAGCTCAGTTGGTTAGAGCGTCTGATTGTGGTTCAGAAGGTCGTGGGTTCGAATCCCATACTCCACCCAAACGTAAAAAGCCGTCTCACAAAGTAATTTTGAGACGGCTTTTTGCATATTTGGATGTAATTTATCTGCAGGCTGAAACGTACCTGTTGGTAACTGCAGTTTTTCCAACATTCAGGTGATATTGCCCGGCATTGTTTTTGAGCTTAGGTCTTAATGCATTAGGTTAGCCCGCGCTTTTGCCCGGCAAAAAATGAACATTTTAAGAGAAAATTGTTTTAATTAAGTATTGATATACTTGTTTGTAAATAAAAAGAATTATTTTTGCAACTGAAATTATGAGTAAATGGCTGAATTGATGAAACGGTTATTTGTTATACTGATGGCGCTGGCATTTTTGCTACCTGCCACGGGTATGCATTTTTTCGTACATCATTGCACTGCTATGAATCACAATGAAATAAGCCTGGATGGAAGCAGCAGTTGTTGCGGCAAAACTGGACCCATTCATAAAGCCACTAATCAGGAGCTGCCTGGCAGTGCATTTAAAGCCCCGGAATGTTGTTCAGACGAGATGCTGTTGGTAAAAATAAATGAGTCGTACCTGCTTCCCAATGCGGTTGTTCTCTTTGCACCGGCACTTATGGTAAAAACTCTTGAATTTAATTTTACTCCGGATGCCGCTCCGATTCATTCTTACAATAACTTTACTCTCCGCCTAGAACCAGGCAATGTCTGGCTTACTACCCTCAGCATACGGATTTGATACTGTGATTTTTGCAATTTTTTAGGAGTGCCTGTGGTACTTCCTGGTAAAATTTTTATGAAATCACAAAATCAATTCCAAAAATGAAAACTACTATTTCTCTCATCGCTTTGATGTTGACACTTGCTATGGTTTTACCTGTATTTGGGCAGGAAAAAGTAAGTGGCCGCATTGTTGAAAATGTTAAAAATGAAAAAATCCCACTTCCCTATGCCAACATTCATTGGCTGGGGACTACCACGGGTGCAGTAAGTGACGAAAACGGGCACTTCGAACTTGAAAAGATACCGGGCAATAACGCGCTGGTGGCCAGTTTCGTTGGATACATTAATGATACAGTCCTGGTAAAGCCTGCGCAAAAAAGTATTGAATTTGTGCTCAGTCCCGGAGCTGAGTTGGGCGAAGTTGAGATCAGGCAACGCATGGCAGGTAGTTTCATCAGCAGCATAAAGCCAATAAAAACCGAGGTAATTACCACGGCAGGACTTACCAAACTGGCTTGTTGCAATCTATCAGAGAGTTTTGAAAATAATGCTACCGTTGATGTCGGCTTTTCCGACGCTGTTACCGGTGCAAAACAGATACAGATGCTTGGTCTGGCCGGAGTTTACAGTCAGTTGATGGTAGAAAACATACCATTCACCCGTGGTCTCGGCTCAGCCTTTGGGCTAACCTATATCCCCGGTACGTGGATGGAATCTATTCAGGTTTCCAAAGGATCTTCATCGGTACTTAATGGCTATGAATCCATTACCGGACAAATCAATGCCGAATTTCGTAAGCCCTACGATATGGACAGGTTTTATTTGAATGTGTATGGTAACAATGAAGGCCGGATGGAAGTGAACAGTCATGCTTCGCATGTATTTGCTGAGGATAAGCTAAGTACCGCCATGCTCGCGCACGTCTCAGGTCAGTTTATGAAAATAGATATGAATGAGGATGGATTTCTTGACCAACCGCTTTCCCGTCAGGTAAATTTAAGCAACCGGTGGAGCTATGAAAAACATGGCGTAACTGAGAGTAAATTTGGCATAAACTTCCTTTACGATGAACGCAATGGCGGACAGTTGATGAATCTGGCTACCAGCGAAGCCATTGAACAGGGCAAGTATGTTATTGATTTGGTGACAAAACGTATACAGATTTACGATAAAACCGGATTCATGTTTCGGAATATGGAGAATACAAGTCTGGGTTTGATATTCAGCGGTTTATATCATGATCAGCAGTCTGTTTTTGGACCGCGCGATTACAATGCCACCCAGTTTGGTTTCTATGGCAATGCCATTTTCCAGTCCCAAATAGCAAATCCGGCTCACGTCTACAATGCCGGTGTTAGCTGGATGTACGATGATTATGATGAAGTTATTTCTGATACTTCATTCAGCAGGGTAGAGTCGGTGCCCGGGGTTTTTGCCCAATATACCTACAGCCCGAATGAAAAGTTTAGTCTTATAGCCGGTATCAGAGCCGATCATCACAACAAGTATGGTACATTCTATACCCCGCGGTTTCATTTCAAGATAAACGTTTTTGAACATACTGTATTGCGTGGTTCTGCCGGCAAAGGATATCGTACCGCTTCAATCCTGGCAGAAAATACCGGTATGCTTGTAAGTGCACGGCAATTGGTTTTCAGGGATGACTTTACCATGGAAGAAGCCTGGAATTACGGAATAAATCTCACCCAGACCATTCCACTGACTGAAGATCGGAATCTTACGCTTTCAGCAGACTTTTACCGCACTGATTTTATCAATCAGGTCATACTGGATATTGATCAATCCTTTGATCGCATAGAGATTTATAATCTGGATGGTGAATCCTATTCGAATAGTTTTCAGGTTAATGCAGATGCTGAACTGTTTAAAGGCTTCGAGCTTGCCCTGGCTTACCGTTTTAACGACGTAAAAGCTACCACTGCCGGTGAGTTGCGCGAGCGCCCATTGATATCCCGTCATAAAGGGCTTATGTCAGCTTCTTACGCCACGCGATTCGAAAAGTGGAAGTTCGATCTTACG